>JALVXV010000263.1 GCA_027038235.1 Campylobacterales bacterium
ATTTCAAGTAAAAGGATATGAAATGAATGCTATAAAGTTTCAATTTGACAAAGATATACTTAAGAAATTTAGCAAGTATGGTGTGATAGCAGGGATTTTAATGATGCTTATAGGATTAAGCGGTATATTTCTACCAGGACTTATGTCTATAGCTGTAGTAACTTTTATGGCTTGGATGTTTATCTTTAGTGCTTTTGTGCAGGGATATAACACTTGGAAAAATTATCGTTTCTCATTTGTAGCTTGGTTAAAACCATTGCTATCTTTGGTAGCTGGTGGACTATTTTTAGTTTTTCCAGTTGAAGGTATAGCAGTTACAGGAATACTTTTAGCAACATACCTACTTATAGATGCATATAGTAGCATAGCTTTTGGTATCGAATACAAACCACATCATGGTTGGTGGATGATGATACTCAATGGTATATTCTCCATCATTTTAGCAGTTATATTGATGGTAGGATGGCCTTTTAGCTCTATTGTTTTAGTAGGGTTATTTGTTGGAGTAAGTCTGTTTTTTGATGGTGTTGCTCTATTGACATTTGCAATAGGTGCTAAAAAATTTGAAAATGATAATACAAAAAATGAAAATAAGGAGTAATAGATGGCAGTAGTAGGTGTACACAAAATAGAGAAACTCTTTAAAGAGGTCTCCTCTTTAAAACTTGACAAGAATAAAGTAAAAGAGATAAGCAATCTAGTTGATGATAAGCTTTATGATCTTTTGGTAGTAGCACAGGAAAATACAAAATATAATGGCAGAGATGTTATATGGCTTAGTGATCTTCCTTTAACAAAGGCTTTTAAAGAATCGATGAAAAAATTTGAAGAGCTTGAAGAGGAGCTTGAGCTAAAACAGATCTTAGAACATTTAGCCACAATGCCTCCACTAAGATATGATCTTGAGATAGAGCTAGAGCAAAAGCTACCATTGATAGCTGGAACCCTTTTGTATATATTGGCTCTTATAGCCAAAGAGTTTTCACCAAAAGATAGATCTCTTTCAAGTGAGGATCTAAAAAGAGTTGCTGATATTTTAAATCTCATGATATAACTATAAAGATAGACTACTATTTTGTGGTCTATCCTACCTCTTTTCATTCAAATATTACTTTTTTTAAAGCCCTAAATTTAGGGATTTAAGAGAGATAAATGGCGGACAGGAAGGATAAGATAATCCCCTAAATAACAGACTTTAGAAAAAAATATTTTTAAGTATAGTGCAATAGTATTTTTTACTCTTCTTTTGTAAAGCCCACTTTGTATCACTTGTATAGGTGTTTTTACAAAAAATCACTTTTCAATCCATTTAAAGAATTAAGGGGTCGGGGTCAATGCCGTTTAGTTAAGCCCTCCAACCCCAAGAATTAAGGGGTCGGGGTTTGACTTTTAACTTTTTCCTTTTAAATAAAATATGGTAATGATTACCCATTAAAATATCTGTATCACAATAAATAGTAGTTTTGCAAACATTGCACCTTTTATTACCATGATTATAAAAAATAGTAAAAATCTACATCTTTTATCCTCAATAATCTTGCTAAGTTTACACTATTTTTGTATCTATCTTGGCACCATAGCAGAAAAAAGTTAAAAGTTGAACTCCGACCCTTTGTACTTTTTCTAGCTTCCCCTTCATTGAGTATACTCTATCTTTCATTCCCTCACCAAATGCCATCTCTTCTGAGTCATAAAAGTCATTTTTGTTAGCTTT
>JALVXV010000264.1 GCA_027038235.1 Campylobacterales bacterium
AAGATGGTGCTATCATATCCACAATAGAGCATCTACTATCTGCAATTTATTCATATGGTATAGATAATATAAGGATCTCTTTGAGTGCTGCTGAAGTACCTATCATGGATGGAAGTGCGACAAGCTTCTGTATGCTATTGGATGAAGCTGGTATAAAAGAGTTAGATAAAAATAAAAATGTCTTAATAATAAAAAAAGAGGTCAGTGTTGTCTCTGGGGAAAAATTTACCAAAATTTCACCTTCTGCAGTAGCTAAATATCACTTTGTGATCGATTTTCCTCATCCAGTTATTGCAAGAGAGGAGTATGAATTTATATTTAGTAAAAAAGATTATATTCAAAATATCTCCAAAGCAAGGACTTTTGGCTTTTTAAAAGATGTGCAAATGCTTAGAAGTATGGGGTTAGCACTTGGTGGTTCGCTTGATAATGCTATAGTGCTTGATGATAATAAGATGTTAAATAGTGAACCATTAAGATATGAAAATGAGTTTGTTAGGCATAAGATACTTGATGCTATAGGAGATTTGAGTCTTCTTGGTATGCCAATTATTGGAAGTTACTCTTCATTTGCAGGAAGCCACAACCTAAATCACTCTCTTACATTGGAGATTTTAAAAGATCCTTCAAATTATGAGATAAAGAGTTTTGGTGAAGAATCATCAATATCTTTTACAAAGGCTTTTGCATAAAAGATAGGATCAAAGTAGTTGTTATACCTTTGACAACACCCTTTATGCTGGGTCTTTATAAGGATAATAAATTATTTAAGAGCTACTGTTCATCTAAAAAGAGTAGTGAAATTTTACCCGAAATTTTTAAAGAGTTAGAATCTCTTTATGATATTGAAAAATTGTATTATGCTAAAGGACCTGGTAGTTTTATGGGGGTAAAGGTGGCATATATATTTTTAAAAAGTTTCTCTATAGCAAAGGATATTGAGTTAAAAGCTGCAGATGGATTTTATTTTAATAACAATTTACCTATAAAGGCTTTGGGAAAAACATATTTTATTAAAGAGGGAAATAATATAACTTTAGATACAATAACAGCTAAAAAAGAGGGAGAATTTTTTTTGCCGACAATTTTAAATGATGAAGACTTTTCGCATGACAACCTGCCTTTATATATACTTCCGGCAATTTAAATAGAGAGCAAGATGACTATACATGTACCTGCAACTAGTGCCAACTTGGGACCTGGTTTTGATACTCTTGGAATCGCTTTAAATCTACACAATAAGATAGTAATAAAAAAGAGTAGCTTTTTTAGCCTATCTATAAAGGGTGAAGGCTCCAATATAAAGAGGTTTAAAAAGAGCAATCTATTTGTAAAAATCTTTTATGAAGTTTATGAAGATATAACTAAAAAAAGAGATGATTTTAGATTTGAATTTTACAATAATATACCAATTTCAAGAGGGCTTGGAAGTAGCTCTGCTATCATTACAAGTGCTGTAGCAGCGGCCTATGCATTTGTGGAAAATAGTATTGATAAAGAGAAGATTTTAAATAGATCTCTTTGTTTTGAAAACCATCCTGACAATATAGCTCCAGCAGTTTATGGAGGATTTGTAGTATCTCTTGTAGAGAATGATAAAGTTTATACATTAAAAAAGGAGATACCTTCATTTTTAAAGGCAGTTGTGGTGATACCAAATAGAGCAATGTCCACTGCAAAATCAAGAACAACTTTACCAAAAGAGTATCCCCTAAAAGATGTAGTTTATAATTTATCAAGAAGTTCAATGCTAAGTGCAATATTTTTTGATGAAAAGTGGGATCTATTAAAAGTTGCATCAAAAGATAGACTTCATCAAGATATTAGGATGTCAAATATGCAAGAACTATTTACTGTTCAAAAGATTGCACTTGAGGCTGGAGCTCTTAGCAGTACTCTCTCTGGTAGCGGATCAACTTTTTTCAATATTGTATATGAAGATGATGCAAAAAAGATAGCAAATATCTTAAAAACAAAGTTTCCATATTTTAGAGTTGAGATATTTGATTTTGATAATATAGGATTAAAAGTAAAATTTTGATATAATGATGGCAAAACATACTCCTATTAGAATGTGTATTTCCTGCAAAGAGAGAATTAAGCAGAGTCAATTGATAAGATTGCAGTGTAAAGATGGGGAAATTATCAAATATTCTTATAAAGGGAGAAGTTTTTATCTTTGTAAAGATTGCTTAAACTGTGAAAAAGAGCAGAAATTGGTAAAATCTCTACAAAGATATTGCAAAATAGATAAAGATAGCATTTTAAAGATGGTTGAAACACACAAGGAGAAGATATTTAATGGATAAGGTTCGTATTCACGAAATTGCCAAGGAATTGGGCATGAAAAGTAAAGAGGTTGTCCAAAGTGCTAAAGACCTTGGCATAGAGGCCAAATCGGCAAATAGTGCAGTAACACCTGAAGTTGCTGAGAGATTGGTAAATTTTATTATGAGTGGAGATAGAGGTGAAGCTCCTAAAAAGGTAGAGGAGCCTTCTCAATCAAATGAAGAGAAATCAGCAAAAGAGCAAAAAAGAGTTGAAAAAGCTGATAGCAAAACTAAACCAAAAAAAGAGAAGGTTCTTAAGAAGCAAAGAGTTAAAAAGGATGAAGTTAAAAAGGTTTCTAAAAAACCACAAGAGCAAAAAGAGATAGAAACTAAAACTCAACCTCCAGCCAAAGAGGAGCAAGAGAAGAAAGAGACCTTAGCAACAGTAAGCATCAAAAAAAGAAGAGGCTTTGTAATAGTCAAAAAGAAAAAACCAAAAGTAGAAGAGTCTCCTAAAGAGTCTAAAAAGGCTACAGACTTTGAAATGCCTAAAGCATTTGAAGATGCAGCTAAAAAGAAGAAAAAGAGCAAGAAGGTTAAAAAAACTACTACAAAAAAAGATGATTCAGCCCAAATAGATATAATGGCAGATAGAGAGTTAAGTGATGTCAAGCTTGATTTGATCGATGATATGGTAGTACTTCCTGATCTTACAATCAAACAAGATGAGGTAAAACAAAAAAGAACAAAAGCTTATGATCCAAATCAGGTAAAAACTGTCAAAAAACCATCTTTCATACAGCAAGGTATCCAAAGAAGTACAAGAAAGAGAAAAAAAAGAAAAGTAGAGACAAAGGTTGAAGATATAAAAACTATAAATATTCCACAAGAGATAAGAGTCTATGAGTTTGCAGAAAAACTCTCAAAAAAACCAAGTGATATCATAAAGGCTCTATTTAACCTTGGTGTTATGGTTACTAAAAATGACTTTTTGGATAAAGATGCTATTGAGATTTTAAGTGAAGAGTTTGAAATAGATGTAAATATCACAAATCCTATTGATGAATTTGATTATGAAAAAGTTTATGATCCAGGTGATATTTCAAAGTTTGTTCCAAGACCTCCTATCATAACTATAATGGGGCATGTTGACCATGGAAAGACTTCGCTTTTGGATAAAATTAGGCAAACAAATGTAACTGAAAGAGAGCATGGAGGTATTACTCAGCATATTGGAGCATATACAGTAGAAAAAGATAAGAAGAAGATAACCTTTATAGATACTCCAGGTCATGAAGCTTTTACACAGATGAGATCTCGTGGAGCTCAAGTAACTGATATAGCTGTTATAGTTGTTGCTGCAGATGATGGGGTAAAACCACAAACAAAAGAGTCCATATCTCATGCTAAAGCTGCAGGTATTCCCTTTATTGTTGCTATAAACAAGATAGATAAACCTACTGCCAATCCGGATATGGTCAAGTCAGGTCTTGCAGAGTTGGATGTAACACCAGTTGATTGGGGTGGAGAGTATGAATTTGTAAATGTATCAGCCAAATCCGGTGAAGGTATAGATGACCTGCTTGAGGTCTTATTACTACAAGCTGAAATACTTGAACTAAAAGCCAATCCAGATGCATATGCAAAAACTATTGTTATAGAGAGTAAGTTAGAAAAAGGAAGAGGTCCTGTAGCAACAGTAATATCCAAAAATGGTACTTTAAAAATAGGTGATAATATAGTCTCTGGAAGTGCCTTTGGAAAAGTAAGAGCATTGATAGATTATAATGGTAAAAATATCAAAAAGATAAAACCGGGTGAAACTGGAGTTGTAGTTGGGCTAAATCATATAGCAAGTGCTGGAGAAAAACTTTTTTCAACTCCTGATGAAAAAACTGCAAGGGAGTTTGCAAATAAAAGAGCGGAGTATGAAAGGCAAAAAGAGTTATCAAAAAGTACAAAGGTCTCTCTTGAGGAGTTAACAGCGAAAATAGCCTCTGGTAAGTTAAAATCCCTTCCTCTTATTATAAAAACAGATGCTTTAGGAAGTTTAGAGGCAATCAAGGGAAGTTTAGAAAAACTTAAAAATGAAGAGGTTAAAGTAGATATTATACATAGTGATGTTGGAGGTATTACTCAAAGTGATATAGCTCTAGCAAAAGCTAGTGAAAACTGCATTATTATGGGGTTTAATATAAGACCTACAGGTTCGGTTAAGGAAGAGGCTAAAAAACTAGGCATAGAGATAAAAACATACAATGTTATTTATGATCTTATAGATGATGTAAAAGCACTTCTAGGTGGTCTTTTATCTCCAATAATAAAAGAGGAGAATTTAGGTCAAGCTGAAGTCAGAGAGGTATTTATGGTACCAAAAGTTGGTGCAATAGCTGGATGTATTGTAACTGATGGTACCATCAATAGGGGTGTAAGTGTAAGGGTTATTCGTGATGGAGTTATTATCTATGAGGGTGAAATTTCATCACTTAAGAGATTTAAAGATGATGTAAGAGAGGTAGCAAAAGGGTATGAGTGTGGAATAGGTATAGAGGGCTACAATGATATAAAAGTAGGCGACTACCTTGAGAGCTTTAAAAAAGTAGAGGAAAAGGCAAAATTTGAATAAAAGCATAAAACTTAAAAGAACAGAGAGCATCTTAAGAGAGATTGTTTCTGAAGCTTTATCGACATTGAATGATGGAAATTTAAACTCCATAGTCGTTACAGAAGTTGACTGCAAAAGAGGTAAATATGATGCAGATATTTACTTAGATCAAAGCTTTTACAATGAAGAGGATAAGATATATATATTAAAGCACTTAAAAAAAGTTAGAGGCTATCTTGAAAATTATACTCTTCAAAATGAGGGGTGGTTTAGGTGTCCTAAATTTCATTTTAAGTTTGATGATAGGTTGCAAAAGAGAGAGAGAACTCAGGAGCTCTTTGCTAAAATCGAAGAAGAGTTAAATAGATGATAGATACTGATACACTAAATGCAATACTTGAAGATAATGGTGTAAAACTTTATGATACAGAGTTAGTTGAAGAGAATAAACAAAAGATCTATAGAGTATATATAACCTCTAATAGCACCATTACACTTGATAAGTGTGCAGAAATTTCTCACATTATTTCACCAATCATCGATACCAATCCACCTACTAAAGATCCATATTTTTTGGAGGTAAGTTCACCAGGCATTGAAAGAGGGCTTAAAAAGCCTCTTCACTTTATGAACTCTATAGATGAGAATATAAAATTAAAGACAAAAGATGGTAAAAAAATTATAGCAAAACTTATAGATGCTGATAGTGAGAAGATTACTATCAAGTATAATGGCAAAAAAGAGAGTTTAAGATATAGTGATATAAATAGGGCAAGAACATATTTTGAATGGTAAATGATAACTTTTTTATGAATTTAGCCTTGCAAGAGGCTTGGAAGTATCAAGGGATCACCTATCCCAATCCAGCAGTTGGTGCAGTTATAGTTGATAAAAATGGAAAAATTTTATCCATATCAGCCCATAAAAAGCAAGGTACTCCACATGCTGAACTAAATGCTACTAAGGAGGCATATCTTGCATTAAGAGGTGATGATTATTTAAGAGATCTTACAGATCCCTCACAAATTCATAGCTATCTTTTACAAAATCACAATAATCTATTTAAAAATTGCAAGATCTATGTTACTTTGGAGCCTTGTAACCACTTTGGATCTACTCCTCCTTGTTCACTTTTGCTTTTAACTTTAGGTTTTAGTGAAGTTATTATTGGGAGTGTAGAGGAAAATCCTAAAGCAGTAGGTGGAATAAACAGACTTAAGCAAAATGGCATGAAGGTAAGATATGGAGTTTTAAAAGAGAAGTGTGATCTTCTTTTATATCCTTTTAAAAAGTGGCAAAGAGATAGATTTGTATTTTTCAAAATTGCCACCAATCTAAATGGCTCTTATGATACTGGCACTATAAGTTCGCAAGGTTCAAGAGAGTATGTGCATAAACTAAGAGATAAAATAGATCTCTTAATTATTGGAGGAGATACAGTTAGAAAAGATAGACCTCTACTTGATAGCAGACTAATTGATGGTAAGGCTCCTGATATACTTATATATTCTAAGCAGAAGATATTTGATAAGAGTATTGCTCTTTTTGGTATAAAGGATAGAAAAGTTTTTATATCAAATAGTTTAGATATAACCAAAAACTATAACTTTATAATGATAGAGGGTGGAGATAAAATGTTAAAAGCTACAAAATCGATAACAAATTGGTATCTATTTTTCATAGCACCAACTATAAAAAAGGGTAGCTTTATGACCACTCCTTTATCTTTTAAACCTCTATACCGACAAGATATTGAGGGTGATACTATGATATGGTTGGATAAAATAATTTGAGTTTAAAGTAAAAATTATATAATATAAAAAACAGTATTAAGAAGTAAACAAAATGACAAATATAATCCTATGTGGAGGTAGCGGTACAAGGCTGTGGCCTATTAGTCGTACTCTTATGCCAAAACAGTTTGTAAAACTCTTCGGTGGAAGATCTCTTTTTCAGCTAACAGTTGAACGAAACAAAAAGATATGCAAAAAGCAATTTATTGTTTCAAATGCAGAGCAATATTTCCTAGCTGTAGATCAGCTTGAGGAGTTAAAGTGTAGTTCAAATGAGTTTCTATTAGAGCCAATAGGGAGAAATACTGCACCAGCTATTGCACTTGCATGTTTTGCACTTGATCCAAAAGAGATAGTGCTTGTTTCACCGTCTGACCATCTTATAAAAGATGAAGTAGCATACTCTAAAGCACTTAAAAATGCTAAAAAACTTGCAGAAGATGGCAATCTTGTAACATTTGGTATAACACCAACTTTTGCAGAGAGCGGTTTTGGCTATATTGAGAGCAAGATTGAGGATCTAATATATCAAGATAGGGGATTGGATGTTATAAAATTTCATGAAAAACCAGATAGTAAAACCGCAAAAAGATATTTATCTATAAACTCTAAAATTTCAGCTTTAGATATAAAATCCTCAAAACTAAAGCCCCAATCCTACTACTTTTGGAATAGTGGAATGTTTTGCTTTAGGGTGGAGGTATTTTTAGAAGAGTTAAAAAAATATGCTTTAGATATTTATAAAACTTCAAAACAGGCCTATAAAAATGCTTCAAAAAGTGATATTTATCGTATTGGTTATGAGGATATGGCAAGAATACCAGAAGATAGTATAGATTATGCGGTTATGGAGAAAAGCGATAGAGTTAAGGTAGTAGCTGCAGATATAGGCTGGTCAGATCTTGGAAGTTTTGATGCACTTTCTAAAGAGTTTAAAACAGATGAAGATGGTAATACAAAAGATGAAAATCTTTTAACTATCAACTCTAAAAACAACTTTGTATATAGTGGCAATAGATTGGTAGCTATGGTTGATGTCGATGATCTTATAGTTGTAGATACCCCTGATGCTCTACTTATTAGTAAAAAAAATGGTTCACAAAAGATTAAGCAGATAGTAAAAGAGCTACAAAAAAGTAAAAGCAACTTACACCATATCCATCTAACTGCACATAGACCATGGGGAACCTATACA
>JALVXV010000265.1 GCA_027038235.1 Campylobacterales bacterium
CCTGCAAATGGATCTACTGGATGGAGAGGACCACAATTTAACTCACTGCAGTTTATGAAAGGCATGATGAGTTGTGCTGAATGGACAGGAGTAAAAGTCTCTACCATTTTAAAAGAGGTAGGAGTTAAGCCAAATGCTAAGTGGGCTTTGGTTGAGGGAAGTGACTCTTCTCACATGGGAAGAACAGTTCCAGTTGAAAAACTTCTTGATGATGCTATGATAGTTTATTCTCAAAATGGTGAAGCATTAAGACCAGAGCAAGGTTATCCTGCTAGACTTTTGGTACCTGGCTGGGAGGGAAACCTAAATGTAAAATGGCTTAGAAGAATAGAGCTTAGCGATAAACCCTTCCATGCTAAAGAGGAAACTTCAAAATATACTATGCTTACTCCTAGTGGAAAAGCTATGCAATTTTTTTGGCCTATGGAGGTAAACTCAGTCATTACAAGCCCTTGCCCAGAAAAACCTTGGACAGATCTTAAAAAGGGTGATATAGTTGAGATAGAAGGGTTGGCATGGAGTGGACAGGGCACTATTACCCATGTTGATATCTCATTTGATGGAGGCAAAAACTGGACTGAAGCAAGTCTAAAAGGCTTGGTTCTTCCAAAGTGTTGGACTAGGTTTAGCTTTATGTACAAATGGGATGGTAAACCAATCCTTCTCTCAAGTAGAGCTACAGATGATACAGGCAATACTCAACCAACTATCGACCAGGAGGTTAAAGTTATGGGAGTTGAAGCTATTTATCATAGAAATGCTATTATAACTTGGGAAGTTAAATCAAATGGGGAGGTAAATAATGTTCACATTAGAAGTTAATAAATATATACTAAGTTTTGCTGTTACCTCATCTTTGATGGTAGCTGGAGTATTTGCAAAAGTAGAGAAAAGTATAGATGGTGCCATAAAATACCCCATTAAAGATGGGAAATATACCGAATATAGAGTTAACACCCAAAAGGTCGGCAAAATTCACTATGGAAGAAAACCAACTAAAAAAGAGATAAGTGCCTGGGATATTGACATACTACCTGATGGAACAGGACTTCCCAAAGGGAAAGGTTCAGTTGAAGAGGGTAGCGATCTATATGATAGCAAATGTGCAATGTGTCATGGAGATATGGGAACAGGAGGTAAAGGGTATCCTACTCTAGTTGGAGGTGAAGGAAGTCTTAAAAATCAACTTGTTCATCCTGAAAATGGAGATGAACCACCTATAAAAACTATTGGTAGCTACTGGCCCTATGCATCTACTCTTTTTTGGTATATAAAGAGTGCAATGCCATTTAATCATCCTACAAGTTTAACAAATGATCAGGTATATGCACTTGTAGCATATCTTTTATCATTAAATGATATATCAATAGATGGCGAAGAGTTAGATGATGATTATGTGCTTGATAAAAAGAAATTTTTAAAGATAAAGATGCCAAATAAAGATGGCTTTTATCCTAATGTTGATGCTAAAAATGGCCCTGAAGTTATGAAAAAGTTTTTAAGCAATCCTAAAAACTATGGTACCGGTACAAGATGTATGCACAACTGTCCAAGAGCAAAAGTAGTTCATATAAAACATGAATTAAATGATTTTCATCCAGCTCTTAGCGAGGTTAGAGATCTTCCAAAGCCAAAAAAAGCTAAAGGTATCAAGAGCGAAGCCCAAAAGTTGTATGAGGCTACCTGTAAAGCTTGTCATGG
>JALVXV010000266.1 GCA_027038235.1 Campylobacterales bacterium
TTAAGTGTTTCAAAACCGTTAAGTCCTGGCATATTTATATCAAAAAGAAAGATATCATAGCTACCAAGTGCATTATCTTCAAAAAGCTCTTCTGCATTTTGATAGCCTTTGACGGTATGGTTTTTTAGCTCAAAGTAGTTTTTAACCTCTTCTCTTATAAAATCATCATCCTCAAGGATAAGAATCTTCACTTTTGTATCCTTACATCATTCCACTCTCTTGAAGATACTCTTTGAGTCCTTTGGTTTTGTATATGCCTTTTACTATATAATTGATAAATACAATCATCTGGCTAGGATCTGCATATCCAGGAAGCTGTATGATTTTATTCCAATTTTTATCAAACATCACTATTTGAGGAGTAGCTTTAACTGCAAACCCCATCTTTAAAGAGATAGTATTTGTCTTTTTGGGAGGTTTTATATCACCCATTTGATATTCATGATATTCATCAAGAGGGATAGAGTAAACATTAAAATTTTCTTTTAAAAGTTTATGTAGAGCTTTGTTTTGCTCAATATCCTTTTTGAAAATTTTACAATATGGACAAGTTTTTGTCTCAAAAAGAAGCATTACATTTTTTCCATTTGCGATGAGTTTGGTAGTATGCTTCAGTATGGTATTATCGGCACTTAAAATAGTAACAGATAACACTACAAACAGTATCAAAATAATCTTTTTCAATATAACTCCTTTGTAAAAAAAGCTAAGAGCTTAGAGCTTAGAGCAAAGAGCTTTACAGAAAAACATGCAACAAAAGTTACAAGCAACATTTATCGCTCTTAGCCCTTAGCTCTTAGCTCTAAGCCTTACTTCTTTCTCCCTACCATTATGCCATTTTTTTCATAAAACTCTTTTAATGCCTTATAAACTTCTCCATTTTTTCTATCTTTGCCTAGCCAAAGACCGCTTTTTACAAAATCAAGTGTAACTTTAAACTGTTTTGGAGGCATGTAGCCTGGAACTATAAATATGCTTTTACCCTTTTTATCTGTAAAGATAAGTGTAGGAGTAGAGTTTACTTGATAGATATCAATAAGTGTTTTAGTATCTACATCCATTGTTTTTCCCTCATGGGGGATTTTGTGCATTCTATTTTTCATAGCATCCAATGAATATACGATAAAGTTACTCTTAAGTTCATTATAAAGCTCTTTATCATTGTGTATATCAAGGTTGAGTTTTGCACAGTATGGACATCCATCTCTTTCAAAAATGATAAGCATATATTTTCCCTTTGGTTCAAGCAAAAAACTATCTTTAAATAGATCGCTTAAGTCCACTTTAGGAAGCTGGTTTTTATCATTTTTTGCTACTTTAGCAGGAAGACTATCTTGCTGAGAATACTTATCGGCTTTTATAAGTTTAGGAGTCTCCTCTTTTATAGTTTTTACTGAAGTCTTTTCATCACATCCACTAAATAAAAACAGAGCTGCAAAGAGCAGCCCTGTTAAAACTTTTGTAAAAGTTTTTTTCATTTTTTAAGTCCTTTTGCATATCCATGTAAGATTGCATTGACTTTATTTATATGGTTTTTATCTGTCAATATGCCTGGAGTTGTGTTAACTTTCTTCCAAAGCATATCATTTGTCATATTTTTATGACATCCCATACAAACACCTGTTCTTTCCATCTTATCTCTCATGTCTTGATCTAGTGGTCTTGATGCTGGCCA
>JALVXV010000267.1 GCA_027038235.1 Campylobacterales bacterium
CCTAAAAGTTCACAAGCTTGTAAAGCCATAGTTTTATCTATCAGATAGATAGGTTTACAAAATTTTTTTATCTTTTTATGGGCATTTAGTGCTATCTCAAAACCGATACCATTTAGATCTCCTATGCTTATGGCAACCTTTTTCAAATCCAATTCCTTTTTTTCAACTTATGCAATAGGGTTAAAGAGTAAAGAGCCAAGTCTTAGCATATTGGAACCACATTTTATGGCTAGTTCAAAATCACCACTCATGCCCATAGAGCAAATCTCAGCTCCAAGTGGCTTTAAATCCTCAAAAATTTTATAAGTAGTTTTAAAACTTTTTTCTATCTCTTTTTGGTTGTCGCTATGTGCTCCTATGCTCATCACACCCTTTAAGAGTAGATTTGGACACTCCTGTTTGATTTGGTGATAGATCTCTTTAGCAACTTCAGGCATTACACCAGCTTTACTCTCCTCCTTTGCACTATTTATTTGCAAGAGAATAGGTACCTTTTTATCGTTTTTCACCCTTTTATCTATTGCTAAGGCCAATTCAAAAGAGTCGCATGATTGTATTAAAGAGGGGCTTAGCTCTAAAAGGTGATTTATCTTATTTTTTTGCACTCTACCTACAAAGTGCCACTCCAAAGGTAGATTTTGAAGTTCATTTGCTTTTTGCTTTAGATCTTGGACTTTATTTTCACCAAAGGCTCTTTGACCTACTTGATAAAGCTCTTGTATCTCTTTGCTTGTAACATATTTGCTTATCGCTACTAGTTTTATGATATTGTACTCATTTGTTTGAACTCTTGCCTTTTCTATTTTTTGCAAAACTTCATCAAAATTTTTTTCATAATTTTTCATATCCAACTCCCAATCAACTAAAAATTCTCATCAAGTCATTATAAGTAGAAAATATCATCAAAGAGATAAGTATCGCCCAACCTGCATAAGTTAGCCTATAAAGAGTCTTTTGACTAGGGGCTCTTTTTGCGATTATCTCATAGAGATTAAACATGATATGACCACCATCAAGTGCAGGTATTGGTAAAAGGTTTAAGATACCTAAATTTACAGAAAAAAGTGCAGTAAAACCCAAAAGTGCTACTATGCCATTTGAAGCTACTTCAGAAGTTATCTTTACTATCGATATAACTCCTCCTATCTCTTTTGCAGGTACTACTCCTTGAAATATCTTTTCTATGCCTACGATGATAAATTTTGAAGCTTTTATGGTCTCATTAAAAGCAAAAGATATAGACTCAAAAAATCCATATCTTTTTATATATGTCTTACCTAGAGGTAAGATGCCTATGATCTTCTTGTTTATCTCTTCTCCAAAGATATTTTTTGTCTTTTCTACTTTTGGTGTAATGAGTTTTTTTATAATTTTATTTTTTCTTTTTATTATGATACTAAGCTTACTGTTTGAATCTTTTATGATATTTTTAAGATCATCCCAACTCTCTATTTTTATACCATTTATAGATATGATTTTATCACCCTTTTGCAATTTTGCATCAAAAGCAGCAGAGTTTTTATAGACCTCTCCAATTTGAGCAGTTAGTTTATGTACTCCAATATTTCCTATGATCATATACAAAAAAAATGCAAGTAAAAAGTTAGCAAATGGTCCTGCAAATAGTATGGCAATTCGCTGATAAGGGCTTTTAACATTGTAACTATCGCTATCTTGACTTACTTTTGTAGGATCTAAGTCATCTTGCCCTTTCATCCTAACAAAACCACCAATTAGTACAGGATAAAAGCTATAAAGAGTATCTCCTACTTTTTTAGAAAACCAAGGTTTATCTACTCCTATTGGCATACCCAAACCAAATTCCTCTACTTTTACCCCCATAGCTTTTGCTACAATAAAATGACCAAATTCATGAAAAATGATCAAGAAGGAGAGTACTAAAAATGCCACAAATGTACCCATTAACTCTCCTTTATATATCTATAAACATACTCAAACCCTGAGTATAGAGTAATTATGACAGCAAACCATAAAAGAGGTGTCGCATACAACCAATCCATCATCAAAAATCCAATAGCAATCATTTGCACTACTGTCTTTGTCTTTCCGATAAAGGAGGCTTTGATATTTTTACCCTCGCTTGCTAGTAAAACTCTAAGACCGGTAATAAAAAACTCTCTTACCAATATCAAAAATATAGCCCAAGGATTTGCCCTATCTATATACATAAGCCCTAAAAAAGCTGCTAAGATTAGCATCTTATCAGCAAGTGGATCTAAAATAGCTCCAAGCTTTGTCATCTGTTTCCATCTTCTAGCGATAAATCCATCAAAAAAGTCTGTTACACTAGCAAGTACAAAAAGAAGTGCAGCAAAATAGTCAAGCCAACTAGGGTGGATCCAAGTGAGTAAAGATGAGTTCCTATCTACTAAAAAAAAGAACATCATAGGAGCCATCAAAACTCTTAAAATTGCTAAAGCATTAGGAAGATTTACCATTATTTAAAAGTTGTCCCACCATCAATAATAAGTGTTTGACCAGTTATCCAATCAGCCTTTTCACTACACAAAAACAGACATGCTCCAGCTAAATCTTTTGGCTCCCCCATCCTTCCAAGAGGTGATAGTTCTACAACTTTTTGTTTGACCTCCTCATAGTTGGTAAAGGCTTTTAAAGCATCTGTATCTATAGGTCCTCCACTAACAGCATTTACTCTTATACCCATACTTCCAAGTTCAGCTGCTGCATATCTTACCATAGCCTCAACCGCAGCTTTATTTGTTCCATGACCAGCATAATTTTCTATATAGACAAGGTTGCCTGTGCTACTTATGGAGATGATGCTACCTCCTCCAGCTTTTTCTATCCTTTTTGCTGCCTCTTGGGCTCCTATAACAAATGCAACAACAGTTGCAGTGTAGATGTTATTTAGTCCTCTTGGTTTTAGTCTCATAAATTTTCCATATCCTCCAACGACTGCACGACCAGAGATGATAGCATTTGATATAAAAAAGTTTATCTCATTAAAATCTTCATCGATTTGTTTAAAAACCTCTTTGTAAGTTTCAGGCTCAAGTATATTTAGCTGGTAGTATCTAGCCTTTATATGATAATTTTTTTCCAAATCCTCAGCTATCTTTTTAGCCTCCTCTTCATTTGAGTGATAGGTAAAAGCTACATTGGCTCCAGCTTCAGCAAACTCATAAACTATAGCTTTTCCTATCCCCCTTGTTCCTCCACTTATGACTAAAGTTTTTCCCTCTATGCTACTTTGTACACTCACTTTTAAAATCCTTCTATATCAAATTGTGTCATTACTTTTTCAATTTTTACTAAGTTTTTATTGCTCGGCATTGTCAAAGGAAGTCTATACTCCAATGTATCAATAAGCCCTGCTATATACATCGCTGCTTTTATTGGTATAGGGTTGCTCTCTATAAAAAGTACTTTATTTAGATTATAAAGCTTATCATTTATCTCTTTAGCCTTTTCAAAATTGCCCTCCAAAGCACTATGTACCAACTCACTTTTTAACTTTGGTAATAAATTTGCAGTCACAGAAATGATACCTTTTGCTCCATTTGCAAGCATTGGATAATCTATTGCATCATCGCCACAAAATAGGCTAAGAGCAGGTCTTTGACTAAGCAGTTCTATAGCTCTATCAACTGAGCCTGTTGCCTCTTTTATGGCAAAAATTCCCGGCACATCATCAAAAAGTCTAAAAACAGTCTCTGGGAGCAAATCCACCCCTGTTCTACTTGGTACATTGTATAAAACCAAAGGAATTTCTACTGCATTTGCTATGGTTTTATAGTGTTGATATAGTCCCTCTTGAGTTGGTTTATTGTAGTATGGTGTAACAGATAATATACCATCAGCTCCTTGAAGTTCAGCAAACTTTGCCAAATCAACAGCTTCATGAGTAGCATTGCTTCCTGCACCTGCAAGAACCTTTACATCGCTATCTTTACAAGTTGCAGCAGCTATTTCTATACATCTTTTGTGTTCAACATGAGAAAGAGTAGCACTCTCTCCTGTAGTTCCAACAGGCACTACTACATCAATGCCATTTTTTATCTGTCTTTTTATAAGTTTCTCATAGGCTACTTCATCAAGTTTTCCATCTTTAAATGGTGTGATAAGTGCAGTCATGGCACCTTGGAAATATTTCATTTTTCATCCTTTAAAATTATCGAAGTTAAATTTTTTCTATCAAAATAACTATTTGCTACCTCTTTTATCCTCTCAATCGTTAAAGCATTGATATTATCTTCATACTCCAAAAGAGGTTTTATATCACCTCTTGCAAGATAGCTACCATATAGATTTGCTACACTAGAAGAGCTCTCTAGTGAATATATAAAGTCCGCTTTTGTATTGGTCTTTATCTTTTCAAGCTCCTTTTTTGTAACTTTTCCCTCTCTTATCTTTTCTATCTCTTTTAATATCTCTTTTTTTACCACTTCACCCTTGATACTTGGATTGCAAACTGCTATGATGATAAAAAGTCCAGGGTATCTCTCCTCCATATTATATGCAAATATTTGATTTGCCAATCTCTTTTTATCTATAAGATTTTTTATAAGTCTGCTACTTTTTCCTCTACTTAAAAGCTCACCTATAGCTGAAAGTGCTACTTGGTCTTTATCCTTAAAATCAGGTATATGATAGGCAAGAGCCACCATTTCAACTTGAGATTTTTTATGGATTATGATATTTTTTTCACCATCTTGTGGTGGTTCAACTTGGTGAGATCTTTTTATCTTTTTTTTATTTTTTATCTCTCCAAAATATTTTTCACTCTCTTTAAAGAGTATATCAGGTTCAATATCTCCTGCTACTACAATGATAGCATTTTTTGGTTGATAATAGATCTTGTGAAAATCTTTTATATCATTTATAGTCCAATTTTTTATATCATTTACAAAGCCTATAGGTGTCCAGTGATATGAGTTATAAAGATAGGCATTGTTAAAGAGTCTAAAGTAGAGATAACCCATAGGGGAATTATCAGTCCTCCAATATCTCTCCTCTAATACCACCTTTCTCTCTGTTTGAAACTCCTCATCTTTTAAATTTAGGTTTGCCATAAGTTCAGCAAATAGCTCTAAAGATTTAGAAAGATTTTTGGAGCTACTTTTTATAAAGTAGTGTGTAAAATCAAATCCAGTAGATGCATTATTTACTCCGCCATAGCTTTTAACAATTTTGTCAAACTCACCAGCTTTTAAATGTTTGGTAGATTTAAAATTTAAGTGTTCAAGCATGTGGGCTATGCCACTTTTGCCCATTATCTCATCACCACTTCCTACTTTATAGTATATATCAGTAGTTATGACATTTGAGCCTTTGTTTATAGGTATAGCGACCACTTCAAGTCCATTTTTTAATGTTTTTGTATAATATTTTGGCAGGGTGTTTCCCATCAATACTCCTATTGTAAATATCATAAAAAGTAAAACTCTTTTTATCATCTCTTCTCCAAATCAGCTCCAATAGCTTCACCAATATGGCTAAAACCATCCTCTTTTAATAGTTTTATGATGCCTCTATTTATATCCTCTATCACTTTTGGGCCTTGAAATATAAATGAGCTATAGATTTGAACCAATGAGGCTCCTATTTTTATCCTCTTATATGCCTCATCAGGTGAGGATATGCCACCTACACTTATAAGAGTAATTTTACCAAATAATTCTTTTGAGAGACTTTTAAAAAAGTTATAACTCTTTTGTTTTAATACTTCTCCACTAATACCTCCAAAATCTTTTGCATTTGCCAACAAGGAGTAATCTATGGTGGTATTTGTAGCTATGATACCCTTTGCTCCATGATTTAGAGCTACATTTGAGATAGATAGTGCCTGTTTTATACTCATATCAGGAGCAATTTTTAAAAATATGGGCTTTTTTGTCCTTTTTAAAGCTAGATCAAATAGAGCCTTTATAAACTCCTCATTTTGCAAATCTCTTAGACCTTTTGTGTTTGGTGAAGAGATATTGATCACTAAATAATCAGCCAAATCCTTAAATCTATCTATCAATACAGCATAATCCTCTATAGCATCTTTTAGAGGTGTTACTTTATTTTTTCCTATATTTGCACCAAGTGGAATAGTATAGGGATAGAGTTTTGAAACTCTTTTGCTTATCTCTTGCATTCCATCATTATTAAACCCCATAGCATTTTGCAAAGAGTTAAACTCAGGGTATCTAAAAAGTCTTGGTTTTGGGTTGCCACTTTGTGGTTTTGGAGTGAGTGTGCCATACTCTATATGACCAAAACCTAAGCTACTTAGGGTTTTTATCATGGTAGCATTTTTATCAAATCCAGCAGCAAGTCCTACAGGGTTTAAAAAATCTATCCCCTCTATATTTTGTCTTATGCTCTCATCTGTTATGAAGTGCTTTTTTGCATAAATACTAAGCATAAAAGGTGATACAAAAGGGGCATATCTAAAAATGAACTCTGCTAAATTATGTGCATTTTCAGGCTCAAGCTTAAATAGTATCTTCTTAATATTTTGATAATCAACCATCAAAAACCTCTTTGTAATTTAAAAACATTATACAAAAAACTCCCTTAAGTATTGGTATAATATAAGCTTATTAGATGTACAATAACAGATGAATTTTCTCTTTTTGGAGTTTTAATGATACAGATCTTAATGTTGCTTTTTGCGATATATTTAGCTTTGGTTGTTTATTTGGAGTATTTGGTTGCAAAAAGCTATAAAAAATTGTGCAATAAACAGCAAAGTGGTATAAAAATGTTACTGCTAGGCTATAGAAAAAAGTTAAATTGTCTTACAAAATTAGAAGAAGAGCACTTTGAGATTGAAAAGATTTTATCAATTGATAGAATTATCAAAAAGATCTCTATTTTGATACTTTTTTTAGTAGTAGTTTTGATATTTATCTATAAAGGGCATCTCTAATAGCACCTCTTACCCTATCAAAATCTCCATATCCAAAGCAACTTTGTATATCACAACTTAGAAAGTTTTTTGTATCAATAACCTCTTTTAGCAAAAAGGGATATCCTATCTTGGCTATCTCTTTTTTATATTTGATGAGATTTTTATAGTTGCTTTTTATCACTACTACTCCCCTTTTATATCTTAAGATATTATCTATCATCTGGGCATATTTGACTGAATTTTTTACCATTTTATCTTTAAAGTTTGCTACTGTTTTGATAAAGATACCCTTTAGCTTTAGTGAACTTTTTAAAGTAGCAAGAGTCAATATATCTTTTAGCATAATTGATAAAGGCGAGGTGTAATAACTATCATCCCCATCTGCTATCGTCATCTTTTTCTCATCCAAATACCACTTGCCATCATTGTAAAATCTTTTTATAGCCCAATTGGTTAAAATTTCAGCATTTTTAAGATATTTGCTCTTTAGAGTTATCTTGTAAGCACTCAAAAGTGTATCACAAAGATATGAATAATCCTCCAATAAAGCATTTTGTGTCGCTTTGTTTGTATCAAATGTCTGATGATACAAAGAGCCATCATCCTTTTGCATAACTTTTAACAAATTATCCAATGATAAAAGTGCCTCTTTTTTGTAGATAGGATTTATGATCATAGCTTGTAGTTTTGTTTTTATCATCATAGCATTCCAAGAGGTTATGATCTTTTTATCAACAAAGGGGAAAGCTCTTTTTTCTTTGATATTTTTTATCAAATTTACTATCTTTTCAAAATTTTTTACTCTGTTATCTG
>JALVXV010000268.1 GCA_027038235.1 Campylobacterales bacterium
GGTCGGAGTTCAACTTTTAACTTTTCTTTCATCATGCCACTCCTTTTTAAAAGTTAAGAGCTAAGAGCTTAGGGCTTAGAGCTTAGAGCTTTGTCTGTTTTTATGTTATATATTTCAAAGATAACTCCACTAAGCTATCTTTGAAATATACTTTATATACTCTTTTTTGTTTATTGTATCAAAAATGTTTTTATATTTGAAACTATTTTTTAAGGTTTTGATACTTTTGTTGGATTTGTTACTTGTGGTTATATTTTTTTTATGTCAAATACTCTATTTAGCATTTGCTAAGATGTTTTTGTTTTTAGGTTGGTATCATAATGAAAGAAGTTAACAGTTGCACTCCGACCCTATATTTTTTCTACTACTCCATATATACTAGGAAAATTGTAGTGCCTTGTTTTAAAAAGGATCTCCTATATTTAGGGGGTTGTAGTGCTTTTTTGACGGAAGTTGGGAGCTATCATGGATAAACTTTTTGGATAGCTTCTTTTTACTTATCTGGGCTAGAGGGTTTTTGGAGATATCCTTCTTGTATAATGCCACTTATGCCCATATTGGCTGAGTGGATTATGGTGGTGTGATATATTTTAGAGTAGTATTTTAAAAGTAGATTTTGAAGAGTTGGCTCAATCGAGGGGGTAAACCAAGCATTATTGCTTGTGGCTATGACATAGTGGGGGCGGTTTTGGTATATGATATCTTCAGTAGCTTCGTAGCAGATAGCATTTGTAAAAATTTTTCCAGCAATTTTGATAGTGGTAGGGTATTTTGCAGTCTTAAAGTCTTCGGCTCCTTCAAAAAATAGATAATTGATAAAATCTCTTAAAAATTTTGGTAGTGGTATCTCCTCTCCAAATGGGACAAGTACCACCTTGTTAGCTACTTTTACCTTTCCATCTATAAAATAGTATGTAGAGTTATAGTATCCACTTTTTTCATATCTTAATGCTCCGGTTATAATAACTATCTTTTTAGAGAGCTTTTTTAAGATACTTAACAACTGTTCATTGGTGTTTAAATAGATAGGAAAAGCACTTTCACTAAGGATTACCATATCCTTTTTATCTCTTATAGCCTTTTTTATAGCAGATATATCTTTTTGTATGATTTGCTCTTTGTATCTTGGATCCCACTTTATATCTTGAGGTATCTTTTGATCTACTAAAGTTATATTGTTTTTAAAGTTTATATTTTTACTTTTTGAGGGTAAATTGATAGCAAAAATTATAAGAAATATAGAGAGTATTGCTAAATTTTTTTTATCTTTTTTATATAGATGTGAGGCTAAAGAAAGTGCAAAAAGAGTTACTCCAAATTGCCATTTTTCAATCCCAAGATAGGAATTTATAAAGATAAGTTCCGGTTTTAACCAACTAAAATGAAATGGATGTAAATAGGATAAAAAGAGTATAAATATAGCTCTTATAAGTGGATTTGAAGAGTAAGAAATAAGTGTAAAAATGATAGCATAAACAAGAGCTACTAAAATGATAATAAAAGGTATCATATAGCTCATATCATAATATCTAAAACTAAGGGCAATCCAATAAAACCAAAAAATACCTATAAAAAATCCACTCCAAAAATTTATCTCTTTTTTTTGATTGAGTAGCAAAACCAATCCTAAAATTGCAAATATAGTATCTAAAATAGGTAAAGTTATGCAAAAATATGCCTCATATATAAAAAAAGATAAAAAAATTGCACCAATCAAGCCTTTTATTATATAAAAAGTGATAAAATATTTCTTAAAAAATTTTATATAAAAGGATTCATATGCAAGGCGGAGGTAATGCTTTAACTTCATTGTTACCACTTATTGTTTTATTTGGTATATTTTACTTTTTGGTAATAAGACCACAGCAAAAACAGGCAAAAGCTCACAAAGAGATGCTAGATGCTCTAAAAAAAGGTGATAAGATCATCACAAATGGAGGCCTTATCTGTGAGGTTGTAAAACCTGAGGAAGATTTTATCAAAGTTAAGCTTAATGATAATATAGTCGTTAAAGTTAGTAGAGAATTTATAGCGAAAAAGATCGATGCATAAAAATAGATGGAACTATAGAATAGTAATTTTTATATTTGCAATGATAGCTGGGTTGGCTCTTTCGATACCTAGCTTCATTCCAAGTATAAATGGCCCCAAGATACTTCTTGGACTGGATTTGCAAGGTGGACTTCATATGCTTTTAGGTGTTGATACAAAAGAGGCTATAAAGTCCAAGTATAAATCAATTGCATCAAGTATAAAATATTTTAGTGATGACAACGATATTATCATCGACTCTCTTCGTGCAAAAGAAAATGGTGTTAGCTTTGTTTTGCTTGATAATACAGAGGAGAAAAAGCTTGATGAGATGATAAAAAAAGTCCCAGGTGTTATCATCAATAAAAAAAGAGAGAAGGATGCAATTGATTATAAGATAACCCTTACTAAAAAAGAGATAGAAGCGACAAAAGAGTATGCAATAAAACAAGCAGTTGATACTATAAGAAATAGATTGGATCAATTTGGTCTATCTGAACCAACTGTCGCAAGACAAGGAAAAGAGAAGATTTTAGTAGAGTTGCCAGGTATTAAAACTCAAGCAGAGGAGCAAAGAGCAAGAGAGCTTATTGCAAAGGCTGCACATTTGCAACTTATGGCAGTTGATGAAAAAAGAGCTGATCAGGTATATACTCTAAGCAAAGATGAAGCAGCAAGTTATGGAGATGTGATACTTCCAAGTGCAAGAGATAAAAAGCAGAAATATCTTCTTAAAGAGGTTCCAATACTTGATGGCAGTATGCTAACTGATGCTAAGGTGGGATTTGATCAGATGAATCAGCCAGTTATCAACTTTTCGCTAAATAGTGAAGGAGCTAAAATATTTGGTGATTTTACCGCTAAATCAGTTGGAAAACACTTAGCAATCGTACTTGATAATAAAGTCTATTCAGCACCAGTTATAAGAGAGAGAATTGGTGGCGGAAGTGGGCAGATAAGTGGTGGTTTTACTGTTCAAGAGGCTCATGATGTGGCTATTGCTCTTAGGAGCGGTGCACTATTGGCTCCTGTTAAACTTTTGGAAAAAAGAAGCATAGGGGCATCTTTGGGGCAAGATAGTGTAAGACAGAGCTTGATAGCACTCATTAGTGGCTTTGTGTTGGTTGTTCTTTTTATGATAATTTATTATGGTTATGCTGGAGTGATAGCAGATATTGCCTTGATAGTCAACCTCTTTATAATAGTTGCGGTTATGGCACTATTTGGAGCTACTTTGACACTACCTGGAATGGCTGGAATAGTACTTACAGTAGGTATGGCAGTAGATGCTAATGTTATTATCAATGAGAGAGTTAGGGAGCTTTTAAGAGAGGGTAAGAGTGTGGCAATTGCTATAGAAAAAGGGTATGCAAATGCTATGAGTGCAATTTTGGATGCAAATATTACTACTCTTATAGCAGCAGTTGTTCTTTATGCTTATGGAACAGGTCCTATTAAGGGATTTGCAGTAACTATGAGTATAGGTATCTTAGCCTCAATGCTAACTGCAATTTTGGGAACCCATGGTATTTATCAATACTTGATGAAAAATATTGAAAAAGCTAAAAAGTTAAAAATCTGGTTTGGAATAGAGGTGAAATAATGGAAATATTTAGCGGAAATAAAACTTTTGATTTTATGGGGAAGAGTAAGATATTTGTATCTATTTCTATTATTTTTATACTTATCTCTTATGCTCTTTTGGCAACAAAAGGTTTAAATTATGGACTTGATTTTAAAGGTGGAACACTCGTACAGGTAAAGTATGACAAAAAGGCACCTATTAAAAAGATAAGAGAGGTTATCACTGCTGATAAACTTTTTAAAAATGCTACTATTACATATTTTGGCTCACTTGATGAGGTTATCATTAGATTTGCTACAAGTTCAACCTCAGTAAAAGAGGATATGGGTGATAAGGTAAGAAAATTATTAAAAGGTACAGGCAATTATAAGGTAAGAAGGGTAGATATAGTTGGACCAAAAGTTGGAAGTGAACTTAGAGAAAAGGGGTTGATGGCATCTGTACTTTCTATCTTGGCGATACTTATATATGTAGCTTTTAGATTTGAGTGGAGATTTGCGGTAGCTTCAGTGTTAGCTTTAGTTCATGATGTATCTATCTCTTTGGGAGCAGTAGCACTCTTTCAAATAGATGTAAACCTAGATACATTAGCAGCAATTTTAACTATCATGGGTTACTCTTTAAATGATACGATTATTGTTTTTGATAGAATTAGAGAAGGAATTTATGAAACTAAAAAATACAATCTTTTTGATGTTATAAATGACTCAATATCTAAAACATTATCAAGAACAACACTAACTTCATTGACAACATTTTTTGTTGTTTTAACTCTTTATCTATTTGGCGGGGAGATTATAGTAGGATTTAGTTTTACACTATTGGTGGGTATCATTGTAGGTACCTATAGCTCAATTTTTATAGCATCCCCACTTCTTAAGTGGCTTGGATTTGATATAGAAGGGTTCAAAAGAAGATTGGCTGAAAAGGAAAAAGCAAAAGCTGAAAAAGAGAAGCTTAGAGCTATGTATGAAAGAGGAATGGTGTAGAAAAGCTTAGAGCTTAGAGCTAAGAGCTTAGAGTTTTGTTGCAAGTTTTTAAAAGCTCTTAGTTTTTAAAGGAGAATGAGATGAATTGGGGAAAGGTTAGTTATATATTTTTTGCATTGATGAGTTTGACTACAACAGCTGGGTTTTTGTATGAAGACAATGGGACATCACTATTTGTAGCAGCTAGTATAAATATAGTCTCAACTCTTTTAAAAATTGGTGTAAAAAATATACTTTCAGCTGAAATGTTTGCAAGTTCACTTGTAGCTGATTTACATCTTATTCCGGCTTTTATATTTTTTGAGATTTATCATGATAAGACTACTGCTATGAGTCTTGCTATAGGAGCAGTAGTAGCAAATCTCTTTTCTATGGCATTGGTAATAGTAGAAGCAGCTAAGACTAGAGAAGAATTTTGAAGCTTAAACACAGGGAGAATTGATGCAGTACAATCCTAAAGAGATTGAAAATAAGTGGCAAAAGCATTGGAGTGAAAAAAACTCCTTTGAGCCTGAAGATGACAAAACAAAAGAGAAAAAATATATCTTAAGTATGTTTCCATATCCTAGTGGTAGGATTCATATGGGGCATGTTAGAAACTATACCATAGGTGATGCAATAGCAAGACATGCAAGAAAAGAGGGTTTTAATGTACTTCATCCAATAGGTTGGGATAGTTTTGGAATGCCAGCGGAAAATGCAGCTATCAAACATAAACTTCATCCAAAAAAGTGGACTTATGAAAATATAGAGTATATGAGAAATGAGTTAAACTCTTTAGGGCTCTCTTTTAGCAAAAAAAGAGAGTTTGCTACAAGCGATGAGATATATACCAAGTTTGAACAAGAGTACATCATAAAGATGTATGAATCTGGCTTGATGTATAGAAAAGAGAATAATGTAAATTGGTGTGAGAGTTGTCATACTGTTTTAGCTAATGAACAAGTTGAGGAGGGGTGTTGCTGGAGATGTGGTAATGAGGTGATCCAAAAGCAGATGCCCGGATATTATATAGCTATTACAAAATATGCACAAGAGCTCTTAGATGATCTTAAAACTCTTGAGGGCAAATGGCCAAATCAAGTTCTTAAGATGCAAGAGAATTGGATAGGTAGAAGTGAAGGGTTGAGTTTTAGATTTGAATTGAGTGAGAACTCAAAAAGAAAACTAAACAACTCTTTTGAGGGGTATGAAGTATTTACTACAAGAGCTGATACTATATATGGTATAAGCTACTCCGCTTTAGCTCCTGAACATCCAATAGTAAACTATCTTGTAGAGCATAAACTTCTTGATGAAAAAAAGATAGATACTATAAAAAAGATGCAAAATCTAAGTGAAAAAGAGCGATCAATGCAAGAGAAAAAGGGTGTATCGCTAGGCATAGATGTAATTCACCCTTTAACTGGTGAAAAGATACCTGTTTGGGTGGCAAATTTTGTACTTATTAGCTATGGTGGTGGAGCTGTTATGGCAGTTCCAGCTCATGATGAGAGGGATTATGAGTTTGCTTTGAAGTATGATCTTCCTATCAAGCAGGTAATAAGTCCCAAAAAAGATATAAAGATAGATGGTGCTTTTGTTGATGATGGAATACTTATAAATAGTGGAGAATTTAGTTCGCTTGATAGTAAAGTAGCAAGAGTTAAAATCATAGAGTATTTTGAAAAAAACTCTCTTGGAAAGAGAGAGATAAACTATAAAATAAGAGATTGGGGAGTAAGCAGACAGAGATATTGGGGAGCTCCTATACCATTTGTGCATTGTCAAAAGTGTGGCTTAGTTCCAGAGAAAAAGAGGAATTTACCCATAACTCTTCCTGAGGATATAACTATCACAGGAGAGGGTAATCCTTTGGAGACTCACCCTACTTGGAAATATTGTAAATGTCCAAAATGTGGAGAAAATGCCATAAGAGAGAGTGATACACTTGATACCTTTGTCCAATCAAGTTGGTACTTCTTAAGGTATGCAACCAACCCTTCAAAGTGGCTTAAAACAGGAATTGATAAAGATGATGTTGCCTATTGGATGAGTGTAGATCAATATATCGGTGGGATTGAACATGCTATACTCCATCTTTTATATGCTAGATTTTTTACAAAAGTTTTAAGAGATTTGGGATATATTGAGATAGATGAACCTTTTTTGAGACTTTTAACCCAAGGAATGGTGCTAAAAGATGGTGCTAAAATGAGTAAATCAAAGGGCAATACCGTTGATCCTGATGAGATCATAAAAAAATATGGGGCAGATACTGCGAGGCTTTTTATACTTTTTGCTGCACCTCCTCATAAAGAGCTTGAGTGGAATGATAGTGCAGTAGAGGGTGCTTTTAGATTTATAAAGAGAGTATATGATAGAAGTGAAAAAGTTAAACCAATGCACAGATTGCCTCAAATAGAGCACAATCTATTGAACAAAGAGGAAAAATTTGCTAGAAAAAAGGTCTATGAAGCTCTAAAAAAATCATACCAGACATATCAAAAAGAGTATAGTTTTAACACCCTAATAGCATCTTGCATGGAGGCTATGAATGCCTTAAATGCCCAAAGCAATGAGCTTATTTGGAGTGAGGGGTATTTTATCTTGTTAAATATTTTAGAGCCAATTATTCCTCATGTTTGCTGGGAGCTTAGTGATAAATATTTTGAGTTGAAAAATTTTACTAAGATAGATATTAAAGAGGAAGTATTTCAAGAAGATAGTATCACTTTAGTCGTAACAGTAAATGGTAAAAAAAGAGGTGATATAGAGGTTTTAAAAGATGCAACAAAAGAGGAAGTTTTAGAGTTAGCAAAAAAGAGTGTAAAAAAATGGATAGAGGCAAAAACTATTATAAAAGAGATTTATGTGCCTAATAAGCTTATAAATATCGTAGTTAAAGGGTGATAGTGTATAAGGTTTTGAAGAGATTGACAAGTATAGTGATGGTACTTTTTGTCATAATTGGTTGTGGATATAGACCCTCTTCATACTATACAAAAAAGATTTTAGGAGATAAGATATATGTAGAGGTGCATATAGATGTAAGAGATCCTGAAAACTCTGTGCTTATAAAAG
>JALVXV010000269.1 GCA_027038235.1 Campylobacterales bacterium
GCAATTAAAGGATAAAAAAATTGATATTGCCATGATAGAGACTCCAAATTTTGATGATAATATGCTTTATCGTGAGTGGATGGAGGATGAATTGGTGCTTTTTAGCAATTCTCCTATTCCAAAATATGTAAAAAAAGAGGAGTTGCACAATTTTGACTGGGTGTGTAGAGAGGAGAGTTCACACACTAGACAGCTAGTCTCAAGTGTATTTGAAGAGATGGATATTGATTGTAAAACTTTTAATGTAACAAGTATTGTTTCAAGCTCAACTGCACTCAAGCAGTCTATCTTAAAAGCTCCAAAAGGCAAAAAGCCTACTGTATCTATTATTTCTAAATTTGTTATAGAGGATGAGGTTCAAAATGGTACTTTGTATAGTGCTAAGATAAGAGGTTATAAATTTAAAAGGCATATGTATATTGCTTATTTAAAAGAGAGAAGGCATGATGCATATATAGATGGGATGATTGATTTTTTGATGAATATTAAAAAAGTATAGAGCTGGGAGTTGGGAGTTGGGATTTAGGATTTGGGGTTTGGGATTTGGGGGGGGTTTACTCTTTTTTCTTAACCTTTTTTTTAAGAAGTTTTTTGTTGTTGGGGTTGGAGAGAAAGATATCCATTGATTTTTTGATCCCATCTTTTTTATCTTTTGGTTTTTCCTCTTCATTTTCGGGCGGAGTTGCTAAATTGATAAAAATTGGTGTATTTTCTATAATAATTTGCAAAATTGCATAGAGCGGTACACTAACTAAACTTCCAAAATTCTCTCTTCCAAAACCTGCTTCAAAGCTAAGTATCTCACTATCAAGTCTAGCACTATCATATGTATAACCAGCTAGTGTAAAAAGAGTAATTGGTTTAAAATCTGCTGTAATATATTCAGGCAGAGGTGGATCAAAAGTGATATTTGCCAATGAAGTTAAGATGGAAAACTCAATATTCTCATCAAAAAGGTACTCTATAACTTCACTAGAGTGCTCCAACATCATCTTTCTAAAATTCTTATTGCTCACTATATCATGTAGCATTTTACTTCCTTAGTTCTTTAAATTCTTTAAGAAGATTTGCAACTTCATCTATACCAATTTGCCAAAAATTTTCATCCTCTATATCAAATCCAAATTTTTTTATAAGTACTTTTGGGCTTTTGCTACCCCCACTTGATAGAAACTTTATATATCTCTTTTTAAAACTCTCTCCCTCTTTTTTATAAAGCCCATATAGAGCCATTACCAAAAGTTGACCATAGCTATAGGCATAGCAATAAAATGGAGTATGTATAAAGTGAGGGATATAGCTCCACCAATATTTATATCCATCTGTTAGCTGAATGCTATCTTGAAACATTTTTGAATTTTCTTCCATCCAAAATTCATTAAATTCATCACTACTTAGTTCGTCCATTTTAGAGTGAACTCTTCTTTCAAAGGTTGTAAAAATAATTTGTCTAAAAAGGGTAGCAAATATATCCTCAAGTTTGCCACCATAGAGTGCTAAAAGCTCCTCTTTTGGAGTGAACTTTTTCATATCATCAAATAGAAGCATTTCTGCAAATACTGAGGCTGTTTCAGAGGTTGTAAGCGGAGTATCACTTCCAAGATACCCAACATCTCTTGATAAATATTGATGTATTGCATGACCTAA
>JALVXV010000270.1 GCA_027038235.1 Campylobacterales bacterium
AAGTCATAAGAACTGACCAAGATAATGCTCTTATCATAAAAGATAGTGTAGATAAAAAGAGATTTTACCCCTATGCAAAAAAGATTAATGAAGCACTTTTAAGCTTTGGTTACCCAATGTGTGAAGGTGGTATTATGCTCTCAAATGAGTATTGGTGCAAAAATGAAAATGAGTATAAAAAGGAGCTTGATAGATGGATATTTGCTCCTGATAGCGAGAGTTTTATGCAGTTTTCTATCTTTTTTGATGCTAGAAGTGTTGCAGGAAATACAGTTTTGCTTGAGAGTTTAAAAGAGTATTTTTTTGATGAGTTTGATGGCAAGAACGATATATTTTTAGCACAATTTGCAAAACTTTCACTTATTTTTGATACACCTGTTGGATTTTTATCATCGATTTTAAAAAAGGATAGAAAGATAGATTTGAAAAAAGCAGGTATCTTTCCTATAGTTCAAGGAGTTAGAGCACTTTGTCTAAAATATAAGATAAAAGAGCACTCAACTACTAAAAGGATTGAAGCTTTAAATAAAAAGGGCATCATCTCTAAAGAGTTAAAAAATGAACTTTTAGAGGCTTTTGAAATACTCTCATCTCTAAGAGTAGAGGTTGGATTGAAAAATATTGAAAATAAAATTGCACCAACAAATGAGATAGATTTGAATAATTTAACCAAAATAAAAAGAGATCTCCTAAAGGATAGTTTGCAAATTGTTAACAATTTTAAAAAGTTTATTACCCATCAATTCTTTTTAGAGAAAATTTTATGATAAATTGGGTAAAATACTTGCTAAATGTAGAAAGATTAAAAGATAGGGAGTATGAGTATCTTTTTGATGATAGTAGCAATGAGTTAATTTCACTAGATCTTGAAACAACAGGGCTAAATCCAAAAAAAGATGAGATACTATCTATAGGAGCGGTAAAAATAAGAGAAAATGAGATACTACTCAATGAGAGTTTAGAGATCTTTGTAAAGCCTACAAAAAAGATAGATAAAAGGAGTATAGAGATTCATCACATAAGACCTTGTGATCTTGATAGTGCCATAGATGTGAATGAGGCTATAAAGAGACTTTTAAATTTTATTGGAGGTAGAAAACTTGTAGGGTATTATATAGATTTTGATCATAAAATGATAAGCAAATATACAAAGCAGATAATTGGGTGCAAGTTGCCAAATAAAACTATAGAGCTTTCGTCAATGTATTATAAAAGAAAGAGAAAGACATCAGCTTATGAGTTTGTTGATTTAAAATTTGATACCATTTTAAAAGAGCTTGATTTGCCAAGATTGTATAAGCATGATGCATTAAATGATGCTATTATGTCGGCTATGATATACTTAAAGCTAAAAAATATCCCTATATATAAAGGGGCATATAGTTGATTTTTTATATTTTTGTTCTTTTTTGAAGAAAAATATAAAAAATTTTAAAAGGAGGCTTAATGAGCAAAATATTCTACCCCAATAGGGAGTTTAGCAAACAAGCTAGAGTAAAAAATATGTGTGAGTACAAAGAGATTTGTGCTGAAGTTGATGATGACTATGAGGCATATTGGGACAAATTGGCAAAAGAGAAGATAGAGTGGTATAAACCCTATGATAAAGTTTTAGATGAGAGCAATGCTCCTTTTTATAA
>JALVXV010000271.1 GCA_027038235.1 Campylobacterales bacterium
GGATTTGGGATTTGGGATGAGTGGTAGTTTAAAGATTTTTGTTTTATTTTTGAGTTTTTTAACTCTTTTTTTTGGATTTGAAGTGGTTTACCTTATTCAAAAAGATAGTAAAATTGAGCAAAAAAGGGCTTTTGTTAAAAAAGTTGGACTTCCTGATATAGCACTTTCAACCGAAGCAAAATATATAAGACATAGAAGTTTAAGTGATATTTTTTCTATATTTAGCGAAGATCCTGAAGGGGTAAGTTACTTTGTTACTACCTATGTTTATGCTCCTTCGCCGATTTTAAAAAATACTCCATCAGTGATTGTTGAGGCTAAGAGCTTAGGGCTGAGAGCTAAGAGCAAATGAATAAAATGAATAATCAACTCTGTTTAATCTAAATGAAGGATTTATGAATGAAACCCTCATGTCAATTTCTTGATACAAACAAGAACGAAAAGCTTAAAGCCAAGAGCCAAGAGCTTATGGCTATTTTAGCCCTCAGCCCTCAGCTCTTAGCTCTTAGCTTAATCCAAAGGATTTTCAAGTGAATTTATTTAATCTATTGCTCTTTGAGTATGCCTTAAGTGCTATAAAAAGAAGAGGAGCAAAAAATATCTTTATACTTGTTATATTTTTTATACTTATATTTTTACTCTCTTCGATATTTTTTATATCCAACTCTATTAAAAAAGAGTTATCCTTTACAGTTGACTCACTTCCAGATATAACTATACAAAAACTTCAAGCCGGAAGACAACAAGATATAAGTTTGGATGTGATAGATAAATTATCTCAAATAGAGGGTGTAAGCGAAGTAGCTCCTAGAGTTTGGGGATATTATTACTTTAAAAATGCAGGAGCAAATTTTACAGTAGTTGGAGTGAGTAGATTTGATACAAATTATAAAAAATCTATTCAAAAAGTTGTGGATAAGTTTGATAAAACTCTCTTTGACAAAAATGATACCATGATAGTAGGAATTGGGGTAGAAAAAATTTTAAAAAGCAACTACTATGATAAATATTTTAACTTTATAAAACCAAATGGCGATCTTAAGAGGGTTTATATCGCAGGAACATTCAAAGGTAGTACACTACTTGAATCAAATGATATAATCCTTTTAAGTGATGAAAGTGCAAGAGAGATTTTTGCAATGAGCGAAGATAAAGCTACTGATATAACTCTAAAAGTTCCAAACCCCAAAGAGATAGATGAGATAGCTACTAAGATAAGGCTTATCTATCCAAACTTTAGAGTGATTACTAAAAATGACTTAAGGATTTCATACAATAATATTTTTGATTATAAAAGCGGTATCTTTTTAGCACTTTTTGTTGTTGCTTTATTTACATTTTTCATCATCATATATGATAAAACAAGCGGTCTTAGTAGTGATGAAAAAAGAGAGATAGGTGTTCAAAAAGCAGTGGGCTGGAAGATAGGTGATATAATAGTTCAAAAATTTTATGAAGCTTTTATACTCTCTTTTGTAGCATTTTTTAGTGCTGTAACTTTTGCTATATTTTATGTATATTTTTTAAATGCTCCCATCCTAAGAGATATATTTAGTGGATATTCTGTGCTTAAACCGCCTTTTGAACTTCCTTTTAGCTTTGATTTTGGCACAATTGCTCTAATATTTTTTGCTACTGT
>JALVXV010000272.1 GCA_027038235.1 Campylobacterales bacterium
ATTTTTTGCTCTAACTCTTTTTTTATCTCTTCTAATCTCAAAAGCTTTGAAAAACCATCTTTATAGAACTTGGAAAATCGTTTATAATCCATAGAATAAGCAATATCTATATCACTAAACTGATCTGCACTATTTTTTGCATAACTTCCAAAAAGTCCCAATATTATAAGTCCTTCTTTTTCATATTTTGGTTTTAATTCCCTAAGTGTTGAAATAATCTTATCTTTATTTGTCATGATATAGTGCCTTTGAACTTGAATCTACTAAGACATAATAGCAAAATATCATTTAAAAAAATCCTCTATTCTCTTAGAATGCTCCTCTTTTTGAGAAATGTTACCATACATTTTTTGCTTTAACTCCTCAAGTCTTTTTATCCTATCTTCAGTACTTGGATGAGTTGAAAAAAGCGATGCAAAGGAGATATCTTTGCCACTAAAAGGATTGACTATAAACATATGAGAGGTCTCTTGGGTAGCATTGTGTATTATGCCCTGTCTATTGTAATTTTCAAGCTTTATAAGAGCTGACTCAAGCCACTCGGGATGTCCGGTAAGTCTTGCTGCACCAGCATCTGCTTCATACTCTCTACTTCTACTAATAGCCATTTGTATAATGGTAGCTGCAATAGGCAATAAAATAGCTAAAACGATCATTAAAAGAGGATTTGAGCCTCTTTCATCATCTCTTCCTCCACCAAACATTGCACCCCACTGCATGATATTGGCTATCCAAGCTATAGCTCCTGCTATTGTTGCAGCTATAGTTCCAGTGAGTATATCATAGTGTCTAACATGACTTAACTCATGAGCTAAAACCCCCTCTATCTCCTCTTCACTTAAAAGATCAAGTATCCCTTCAGTTACGGCTACTGCTGCATGAGAGGGATTTCTTCCTGTGGCAAAAGCATTTGGCACCCTATCGGGAATGATATAAACCTTTGGCATTGGAAGTTTAGCTTTTTTAGTCAATCTTCTTACTATAGCATAGAGCCCAGGAGCTTTACTTTCATCTACTTCGATAGCATCATAGTGAGATAAAACCATTTTATCTGAGTAAAAATAACTCATAAAGTTCATCAGTCCCACAAAAATAAATGCCATCATTGCACCACTTTTTCCACCAAAGATCGCTCCTATCCACATAAAAAGAAGTGTCAAGCTAAACATAAGTATAAAAGTCTTAAATTTTTCCATTTCTACACCTCAAATCCCAAACCCCAAATCCCAAATCCTAAATCCCAAATCCTAAATCCCAAATCCCAACTACCCCATCTACTCCGTTGAGTGCCGCCCATTCAAGCTCTTCATCGTTTTTTATCGGCAAAATAATCTTCATATCAAACATATACTCATTTGCAATATCTTGAGCACTTTTAGCAAACTCTTTTTTGACAAAGGCATACCCACACCCCAAAGCATTAGCATAAACCAACTCTTTTATACTTTTTATCCTCATAGCAAATAAAATAGAGTTGTTTTTACAATATTTTGCCAATTCTATTTTATAGTCAAATACAACTATACTATTTGGAGGGGTAAGTTTAATATCCTCTTTAGAAATTATCTCAAAAAAAGGTAAATCATCGGTTAATATTTTGTCAAAAATAAGCATTTAAAATCCTTCGGATTAAGCATAGAGCTAAAAGGGAAGTGTTGAGCCATAGGCTCAACATAGCTCTAAGCTCTAAGCTCTTAGCCCTATTTATTCATACACTCTTTTGAACAGTAAAATTTTCCATTTTTTATAAAAGCCTCTTTAGTTGCTACAAATGTTCCGCATTCACAACACTCTATCATCTCTTCACTATCACTATCATCTCTTTTTGAAGATCTATTACTATTTGATAAGATGCCTTTATCTTTGAAAAACAAGATATAAATAGCATAAACAATAGCTCCAAAAATCAACCACTTCAATATCATCTTTTTCCCTTTTATTTCGTGATTCGTAACTCGTGATTAGTGATTAGTTGCTGATTGAAAAAGTCACTCTGACTTTTTCAATCACGAATCACGAATCACAAGCACATACTTCCTATTGCCATTTTGTATCATATCATATTTTATATTATTTAACTCTTTTTCTGCACTACTTCCTTTATACAAAAGAAGCTCTGTTTGAGTAGTTATAAATTTTTTTGAAAGCTCTATTAAAAGCCTCGCATTACTAACAGCACGAGATACTATCAAATCCACAAAAAATGGCTCACACTCTTCTACTCTTTTGCTTAAAATTGTTACATTTTTTAACTTCAATTTACTCTTTGCAAGATGTAAAAATGCACTCTTTTTCTTTATAGGCTCAAGCAGAGTTACTTTAGTTTCAGGATAAGCTATAGCGATAACAAGTCCCGGAAATCCCGCTCCACTACCGATATCTAAGATACTTTTTCTACCTCTTAAAAATTTTTTGGGATACAAACTATCCTCAACATATCTTAAAATATCCTCTTTTGACTTAACTCCGCTTATATTGTGTACTTTATTATACTCAAGCAGTATTTCACAAAAGATATCTATCCTACCAACCAACAACAAACCCTTTTTGTCTAATACTCCATAAAAAGATAAAAGATAGCATTTTTATAGAGAGAAGAATTATAGCAATACTTTACTTAAGGACATCTCTAAAAAACCCTTTTATACTGATAGCTTTATGAAGTTTTTTAAGAATATTAAGAGGTCTTAGTTCAACTTTTAACTTTTTCCTTTTAACCCAAATTTTGCAATAGAGTTTGTTGTAGTATCGTTTATGCTTGAAGATTAGAGGCTTTTAAAAAAGTTGAAGGCTTATCTACATGGTGTTAAGTCGAAACTTTTTTAAAAGGCTATAAGTTCAATGATATGTGCTAATGCAGTGAAGTCTATTGCAAAATTTGGGTTTAAGTGAGGGATGGTAATGATTGGCCATTAAAATATCTGTATCACAATAAACAGCAACTTTACAAACATTGCAACTTTTTTACTATGATTATAAATATGGCAAAAACTTGCATCTTCAACCCCCAATCATCTTACTAAAATTACACTTTTTTTGTATCTATTGTGGCATCATAACAAAAAAAAGTTAAAAGTTGAACTAAGACCCTTTATGCTCTTCATATCATCTTTATTGCAAATTTTGGGTTAATAGCAAAACCATATCTTAAGCTACCTTAAGATATTTTCTAGTTTTATTTTGTTAGAATGTCATGAAATTGTCAAAGGAAAGATTATGTTTAACAATATAAAGAGAGCTTTTATGGTTAGCTTTTTGATTTTGTCATTTAGTGGAGTTTTATTTGCAAATGCACAAAACAATGAGCAACAATCAGAAGAGTTGAAAATCTTACAAAGTTTACACTGGGTATATGGACCAAAAGTTGTAAAAGTTGGTAACAATGCCACTTTTAAGATACCTTCAGGGTATATGTTTTTGTATCCTCAAGATACTGCTAAAATCATGGAAGTTTTTCACAATCCTCCAAGCAACAAAGATGAATACTATTTTGGACCAAAAAATTTTAAATGGTTTGGGATTTTTTCATATGAAGATACAGGACATATAAAAGATGATGAAAAGATAGATGCAGACAAATTGATAAACTCAATAAAAGAGGGAAACAAGCAGAGCAATAAAATTCGTATTGAAAAAGGCTGGGAACCTCTTCATATAATAGGCTGGAAATACAAACCTTTTTACGATAAAGAAACAAATAGATTGTCTTGGGCTATAGAGGCACAAAGCGGAGGAAAAGAGGGTATCAATTATAACACAAGAATACTTGGCAGAACAGGTGTAACCTCTGCCATACTCGTAACAGGTCTGACAAATTTGAGTAGTACTGTTGATGCATTTAATAAAGTTGTAAATGGATATAAATTTAATGATGACCAACAATATAGCTCTTTTGTAGAGGGAGATAAAGTCGCAAAATATGGTTTAGCTGCTCTAATAGCAGGAGGAGCTGCAGCAATTGCAACAAAAAAGGGTTTTTGGGCTGCATTGGTTGTGGGATTGAAAGTATTTTGGAAATTTATTGTCGCAGGAGTTGTTGCTATTTTTGCATTTTTAGGAAAGTTTTTTAAAAGAAGAGATTGAAATATGGCAAATGAGGGAAAATTTATAGTCTTGATATATGTTTTGTACTTTATTAGATGTATTAAAACTATCGATAAAGACAATATTTTATTGGTGTATAATTATAAAAAGATTGCTATAAATTTTCCTATGAAATATTTTCAAGACAAAAAGGAGTCATTTGTATATTTAAATCCATTCAAATTTTATATGCCGACATATAAAATACCTAACAAAACCAAAGAAAATGAAAAAAAGATAATGATAAAAAAGATAAAAGCCTTCTCTGCTAAGCTGTATAAAATATTGCCCAATGTTATCATGATATGGGTGGTAACTTTGGTATTGTTACCTTTTAGTTTATATTTTATGCATGAGCAGATGTTGGTGTGGCTATTGATAATTCTTTATCTTTTGATTTTGATTTTGTCTATAACACTATGGATAAATAAAGAAAAATACCAAATAACAAAAAAACAGTATATCTCTTTATTGGTTGATTACTACCTATGTCCACCATTTGCAGCAAATTCGATAAGAGATATTTCTCTTTGTTATGAGAGCAAAATAGATAAATGAATAGTAAGCTTTTAGTAGTCATAGTCGCATTTTTTGTGGGTTATTTTTTTATCTCTTTACTTTTGATCAACACAAACAAAAAAGGTAAAACCAAAAATAGCAATCAAACAAAAAGTGATGAAAAGTGGTATGAAGTTTTAGGTATCAAAGAGAGTGCATCAGCACTAGAAATAAAAATTGCATACAAAAAGAAGATGCAACAATATCATCCTAATAAAGTAGCCTCATTAGGAGAAGAGTTTCAAAGTTTAGCCGAAGAAAAAGTCAAAAAAATCAACAATGCATATAAAGAGGCTTTGAAGATAAAAAATAGATATTAATATCTTAGGATAAAGGAGAAAGTGATGAGTTTATTATATAAAATATTTCTAATTGCTATTATTAGAGATGCCCTTAAATTATATCAAAAATGTACTTGGAGTTAATTATAAAAAAGTTTTTTTAATATTAGAAGCATAATAATTAGATAAAATATCAAAAGTAACTTCTTATGTCTTTTTTGTTCTGTTTTATGGGATAATTTTATACCAAAATATACTCCTATGAGAGAAAATGTACCTACTAACAACCCCTCTTTATAGTGAACAAATCCACTATATGCAAGACTTACAAAGCCAGATACTGAAGAAAATATGACAAAAAAGAGTGCCGAAGAGAGAGCTTTTTTTAGAGGGAAATGCAAAAATCCTACTAGGATAGGAGTTATAAGCAGTGCTCCACCTATGCCAACACTTATAGACATTGTTCCTACAAAATATCCGATAAAAAAAAGTAAAAAATTGTTATCAATCTCCTCTTTTTTTGCAATATTAGGGGATTTGAAAAATTTATAAATTGCTAAAAAGACAAAAGATAGAAATATAAGTGTTAGTGTATGGGATGAGAGATGACTGACTATATATCCACTATTTGCTGCTCCTAAAAAACCTCCAATTCCTACAGCAATAGAGCTTTTAAAATTGAGTGTTCCTTTTTTGTGGTTTAGATAGGAGCCATAAAGTGAACTAAAGACCATTTGAGTTACAGAGATACCTATAGCATACTTTATATCATATCCTAGCATCAAAAGGGCAGGAACTAGCATTGTTCCTCCACCTATAGCAAAAAATCCTGATAAAAATCCGATAAAAATACCTAAAATTGATAATATTATGAGCATAATTTTCTCCTTGGGACTAAATGATACTATTTTTTCTTTAAACATTTATTTAATTTATATAGTGTATACTACTATCTAAATAAGATTTAAAGGGTTGATTTTGGTATTTAAGTTTTTAAAAAATGCTTCTGATAATTTTTTTTGTAATGTAGTTGGACTTGAAATAGATGAGTGCAAAACAAAAAAAAGTAGAAATTTTTACTGCTCAAAGATTTCAATCTATCAAAATGACTTGGAATATGATGCTATTTTTTTATTTAAAAAAGATACAGTAAAATTAATAGCAAAAAATCTACTTTTTGAAGAGAATATTGATGAAGATACCTTTATAGACCTTTTAAAAGAGAGTGCCAATCTCATAGGCGGTACTGCAAAAACAATGATAGAAGAGTTTGATCACAAATCCACATATAGACTTTCTACACCTGAATATATAGGGTTTGTGAAGGATTTAAAAGAGTTAAATTTGACCTATAATAGTGCAACTAAAATAAACAATAGATGCTTTATATTGGGTATTGAGGAAGTATAGATTTGGAAGAGATATTGCAACAGCTTGACATATCTCAATATGAAAAGCTAGATGATATTAGTGTTATTTTTACTGCAGATCTAGGCTCTACAACACTTACGATAGATGAGATATTGAAACTTGCTAAAGGTTCAGTTATAGATCTGCAAAAACCAGCTGGAGAGAGTGTTGAACTTTTTATAAATAATAAAATTATAGGTAAAGGCGAAGTAATGGTATATGAAAAAAACCTTGCAGTAAGAATCAATGAGATTCTTGATTCAAGGTCAGTTATTCAATATTTTAGCAAGGAGCTTACTTGATATATTTTAAGAGCATAAAGTATGTAGCTATCCTTCTTTTGTTGCAACTAAATCTTTTTGCAACTACACTGCTTACCTACAATACCTACGATAGAGATGATAGAGTTGATATAATGCTCTCATTTGATACCCCATATAATGGCAAACTCTTTTTAAAAAGAGTTGATGGTGGCTACAATGTTACTTTGGAAAATATCAACTTTAACAAAGAGATTACAAAAAATGTAAATTCGCCTATAATAAATCAGGTTCATATAAAGCCAATAAAAAAAGGTATTAGTATCATCCTAAAAACAGAAAAAAATATCCATATAGTAGCCTCTAAAACAACCGATGGTTTTGGGCTTAGGTTGAGGGCAAAAATTACATCAAATCCATCAAAAATGGCTACTACAAAAAACAGACCAGCCTCAAGTAACTTTGATAAAACACTTTTAAATAAACCAGGGTATGATATTAGTAGATACTATATAGTTATACTTGTTTTGATAGTATTGCTACTACTTCTTTGGTTTGTTAAAAAGAGGGCAATCAATTCAAATTCTAAAAAAAGTTGGCTATTTAAAGATAATACAAGTGAGAATGAGGTAAAAATACTATATAGAAAGCAGATAGACCCAAAAAATAGTGTCTTAGTTCTTTTGTATATGGATAAAAAATATCTTGTTTTAACAGGCTCTTCAAATCAGCTTTTAGATAGATTTACAAGTGATAACTCTACAGTAGAGAGTGATGAAGAGTTTGAAAAGATGTTTGCAAGAAATAGACAGAAGTTAGATGAATTTTTAAAAGTAGGAAATGATAAGCTTTCTAGTTACAGGGATAAAGCAAGTCTTGACATAAGTACTAAAGAGGACTGATTATACTTTGGCTAAAAAATTCATCGATATACTCTTTTATCAATTTAGGATCTTGTGCTTTATTTATCTTATCTCTAAAGATTGTAGCA
>JALVXV010000273.1 GCA_027038235.1 Campylobacterales bacterium
TGAACTTATCGCACCTGATGACGGTTAGGTTAAAAATGACTAAATCGTTCACGCACATGATTTCTTGTGGTTATCATTATGGATTTTGACACTAAACAAAAAAAGCAATTTCCCGATTTATTGAGTATCGGCTAGCGTTAGAAAAAGATAGTATGATTTGTGCCAGTTAGGTTGTGAAGGATAGTATTGTATGGAAAAAAGAAAAAAAAACCAGGCAAATAAGAAAAAATACATCATCATATTTCTCATAGCACTTATAGTCCCCATAGCTTATCAACTCTTTAAGTATATCGGCTTCTTTAAGCCTGGTTATACCCGATCATATAATCCTAAAGAGGAGATTGTTATAGAAAAAGGTTTTTCTCGTAACGGCTGTTATGAGTTGGGATTTTGGAGTAGTGATAAGGATTTGCACTACCGTATGCATGATGGAAAGTTTGAAGTAGATTACTATCATGATGATAGATTATTGAAAAAGAAGATACTTACAAGAGAGAATCAAAGTGGATACTCTATGAAAGGCGGATTTGGAAGTCATATCGCTTTAGATACGATAGAGATTCCATATGACGGCAAATATAGCCGACTAAAAATTGTTTTTAAAACATTAAAAGAGGATAGTGTGGTCGCTAAAAACGGTGATATAGTTTTCTATATTGATAAGTCAAGATTGGTATGTGGGAAAAAGGAGGAGTACTACACAAATCATAGAGTATATCCTATCACTAAAAATGAGACAAATGAAACACTCAAACCGCTTTTTCAAGCACTCGTAAAAAGAGAAACATCAAAGGTAAAAGAGATTATTGAAGAGGGCATATCACCGGAGGTGAGCATGATAGGTAAAAGAAGACCTATTCATTATGCGGCATTTGTAAATGATGCACAAACGATGCAATATCTCATAGATAAAAAGGTGGATTTAAACAAAAAAGATTTACTAAACTATACACCACTTCACTATGCTATTGAAAATAATTCAACCAAAACAGTTAAGATGCTTTTAGACAATGGAGCTGATTTAAACCTTGTGAAGAGTGTGACGAGCGAATATATAAATAGGGCTTATTATAAGACACATCCCGGTTATGTAGCTGAGCCTCAGAGACTTATGGACTTTTTAATAGATTATAATTTAGTTGAACTAACTGAAATGCTTTTGAAAGCAGGATTGAATCCAAATAAAATACCAAAAACCTATAAAGCCACCCCATATGGCAACCTTTATAGAAACACAAGATATAGAGATTATAGCAAAGATTTACCATATAAGTATGGTAAATTTGACCATAACTATACCAAAATGATTAAAATCTTAAAAAGCTACGGTGCAAAAACATACGATGAGCTACAACAAGAAAAAAATATCACAAAAGGAGCAAAATAATGGCAAATGAATTAAAATCATATGTAGAGAGAGTTAATTATGATACAGGGGAAATACATAGGGGGAAATAGGGTCAGGGGGAAATAGGGTCAGGGGGAAATAGGGTCAGTTGCCACCTTAAAACCTAATTAAAAACTAAGGAAAATAGTAAATAATCTTGCTATTTTCCAAATTTAAGCTAAAAGCTCTACATTTAGCCATAAATTACTAACACAAATGCCTATTTTC
>JALVXV010000274.1 GCA_027038235.1 Campylobacterales bacterium
CTCGAATGCTCTCTTCTTTATAGACTCCATTAGCATCTTTACATCTTCTATTATTATCTCTAGTGATGCTTTCATTTGTAATGCTACACCTGTATCTACTGCATCTGAACTTGTCATTCCGTAGTGAAACCATCTACTCTCTTCGCCAAGGCTCTCTGATACTGATGTGTTAAATGCAATTAAATCGTGTTTTGTAACTGCCTCTATCTCTTCGATTCTCTCTACTGAAAACTTTGCATTTTCTACTATTTTTTTGCAATCTTCATCTGGTATTAAACCTAATTTGTTCCATGCTTTTACTGCTGCTTTTTCTACCTCTAGCCACGCTGCATATCTTGCCTCTTGTGTCCAGTGTTTTGCCATCTCTTCTCGAGCATATCTCTCTACCATACAATATCCTTTAGATTATTTGGGTAGTATTTTACTATAATATTAGTTAAGGATTCCAATGCCATTTGCGTTTGATTGTTTTAAAGTTGAAGAGCCGACTATGGCTTTTATTGTAATACTTAGAAGATACAATATTGAGCTTCGTGAAGCTCAAAGAGTTATCGATAGAGGTAGAGTTATCTGTAACGATAAAACAGTTACTGCTAAGAATCAATTAATTAGTGGAGATATAAAAGTTCTAATTTTTAAACCTGCTAGCCGTGGAAGGAGCCCTATTTTCAAAACTAATGAATTTATGGTTTTTGATAAACCTAGTGGCATTTTAGTACACCCAAACAAAGTATTAACACCCTACTCTATGTTAGATGAAGTTAGAACTTTTGGTGGCGAAAAAGCTAATGGTGTTCATAGAATTGATATGGAGACTTCGGGGCTTTTTTTAGCCAGTATCAATAGAGAAAATGAGATAAAACTAAAGACTATGTTTGAGAAAAAAGAGATAAAAAAGAGTTATCTTGCTTGGGTTCGCGGCAATACAGATGAGAAATTTACAGTAGATGCACCAATAAAAACCAGAGATGACTACTCTACTAATAAGCATAAAGTTAAGATTGCTGATGACGGTAAAAAGGCAGTTACAAACTTTACAAAACTACTTTACAATAGGGAGTTAGACGCTAGTTTACTACATGTCGAACCATTGACAGGTAGAACACACCAGATAAGGATTCATTTGTTTCACATGAAACATCCTATACTTGGCGACCCACTTTATGGGACAACTTTTGAAACTGCTGAAGCATATTTAGAAGATAGATTGACAAAAGATGAACGTCAAAGATTGACAGGTGCAAGCCGTTTAATGCTTCATGCTAATACATTAGAGTTTACACTAAAGAGTAGATACTTTATAAAAAGTAGAGTTGATTTTAAAGAGCTCTCAAGAGAGATTACACCAAAAAGTTTAAGAGAGAATGAGGATATACTATAGAAATTGACATCGCTATCATTCTTAGCGGATGCGAAGAATCTAGCTTAAATGGCTGTAAAGCCAAGAGTTCTTCTCGGCAGTTTAGGTTAGATTCTTCGCTCCGCTCATAATGACGGCGATTGTAAGCATTAAATTTGCTATATTTCTTTAACTTGGAGATACACTTAAGAGTACCTCTAATAATTCAACATTAAGCATTCAAAATTATAAATTGTTTCACATGAAACAATCTAC
>JALVXV010000275.1 GCA_027038235.1 Campylobacterales bacterium
ACTCTTATGAAAATGGCGGTTATCTCCAAGAACCTGCTATCAAAAGAGCATTAAAAGCTTTACAAGATTTCAAACAGATTGCAAACACTCTAAAGTGTAGAAAAATCTTATGTGTAGCAACATCTGCCGTCAGAGATGCACCAAATAAAGACTCCTTATTAAAAAGAGTAAAAAAAGAGACATCGATCAATATAAAGGTTATAGATGGTAAGGAGGAGGCATTTTTTGGAGGTTTAGCAGCTACAAATCTTTTACCCTCGCAAGATGAGGCAGTAACTATCGATATAGGTGGAGGTTCAACTGAATTAGCACTTATCAAAGATGGTCGAATAGCTGATACAATTTCACTAAATTTAGGAACTATTAGATTAAAAGAGCTATTTTATGATAAAAAGGCAAAATATAAAGAGGTTGTTGCTTTTATCAAAGAGCAATTTAGCAATATCCCCCCATCATTTAAAAGCAAAAGAGCTATAGCTATAGGTGGAAGTGCAAGAGCAATATCAAAGTTGCTTATGCCAAAAGATTATCCCTTTAGAGTATTACATGCTTATGAGTATGATTTGGAAGAAAATTATGATCTATTGGAAAAAATTGCATCTTCATCTATTTCAAAATTGAAAAAATATAATATAAAAAGGCATAGAATTGATACCTTTAGAGAGGGTGCAGCTATCTTTATAAATATTTTAAATTCTTTAGGCATAAAGAGGGTGATAACTAGTGGAGTAGGGGTGAGAGAGGGGGTCTATCTTAAGGATTTGCTAAGAAGTTCTGCTCTAAAATTTCCTGAAAACTTTAACCCAAGCCTAAGGAGTCTATGCGATAGATTTTTGATAAATGAAGAGTATGCAAATATGATAAAAAAGGATGCTCTAAAGCTATTTGATATATTAAAATCAAAGCATCAAATAGATGATAGTTTTAAAAAGGAGTTAGCCATCTCAGCAAAATTATCCTCCATTGGTTATAGTATAAACTATTATGGCAACCATAAACACTCTTTTTATTTGATTTTAAATGGATTAAATTATGGTTATACTCACTCTCAAAGAATGCTTATAGCATTTATTACACTATATCAAAATAAAAAATTTCCAAAAGAGAAATCACTTCAAGAGTATTTAGAGATATTGCCAGATATTAAAACTATCCAATGGCTTAGCTTTATCCTCTCTTTATCTAAGTGTCTTCATAAAAATTTATCAAGGATGGAGTATGAGTTTAGCTTTAAGAGAGATACACTTATAATTACCCCTAAAGATACTCAATGCTTTTTAAGCAGGGAGTGTATAAAGGAGCTATACAAACCCTTTCCTATAGAGATCATACAAAATTTTAGCTAAAATCTTCTACCTATGGAAAATTCAAAGTTTGAAGTTCTATCACCAGCTTTATCATTTATCGCCCTAGCAAAGATAAACTCAATAGCACCAAGAGGAGAGCTCCACTCTATTCCTGTTCCTATGCCACCTCTGTTTATATCAAAATTATCCTCTCCTATAAAGCCGTAGTCAAAAAATAGAAGTCCTCTCATCTTCATAGACTCAACCAAAGGTATGCTAATTTCAAATGAGTTGGCAAACATCTCCTTTC
>JALVXV010000276.1 GCA_027038235.1 Campylobacterales bacterium
AAGGGTATTTTTTATCTTGTTTTAAAGCTCTCTTTTTTGGTTTTTGCAGTCATAGGGCTAGGTCTTTATGTGGGTAACCTCTTGTATGGAAAAAATTCACTTGAGGTGCTTTTAACTCTTCAAGATAAAAGAGAACTTTTTCAAAATGAGATAAAAAAGTATAAAAAAGAGAATGCCAAACTGCAAAAAGAGTATTTTGAACTGTTGCAGTTAGAACCAGAACAGAATTGAAGGAGTAAAGGAGTAAAGGAGTAAAGGAGTAAAGGAGTAAAGAGAGTTAGAGCTTGGTTTTGCCAAGTTTTTCTTTTTCTTTACCCCTTTACTCCTCCCCTGCCTTTACACCTATCTTGCGAAGGGAGATTTTAGGTGAAAAAAATTATTGTAGCATTTATCTTTTTGGGATTGGTTTTATTAGCTAGAGATAATCCTTTTAAACCTGTTGTTTCTAGTCACAATTTTGGTAAAGCTACAAATATCCTAAAAGAGTACAAACCCCTTAAAGTAGAAAAATTTAAACTTCCAAGTCCATCAAGAGTTTTAAAAAAGGTAAAATTTGAGATATTAAATGTGGATGGAAGTATGAGTGAGGTTAGTTTTGATGTGGATAAAAAGGTAGATTGGCATCAAGACATTATCCTCTCAAATACTCCTATTAAATTTGAAAAAAAACCAAAAAAAGTTGAGCCTATGCTTTTAAAACCTTTTAAATTTTTAACAATTCTTATAGATAAAAATAGACTTCTTATAAAGACAAAAGACTCTCTTATAAGGGAGCTATTTTTTTCAAAACCATATAAAATTGCACTAGATTTAAAAAGAGATGTGCTCTTTTATACCAAGACTATTAAACTCTCCAAAGCTCCATTTGCAAAGATAACAATAGGCAATCATGGAAAATTTTATAGAGTAGTTTTAGCACTTGATGGCAAATATCACTATAGGCTTAAGAAAAATAGCAATGGATATTTGATAGAGCTTTTTTAAAAGATGTTGCTCTTAGCCTTTTTTAGAGTTGTTTTTCATCATAACTTTTATCAAAATCATAGAGATTATTACTTCAAATATACTAGCAAGTAAAAAGGCATAGTAGATATCTTTGTCAATAGTTTTTAACTCATATGCTATAGTTGCAACTGCGATAAGTAGAGTTAGTGGCATAGAGTGGGCAAGACCAAAAAGTGCTCTCTCTTTTATAGTCAATTTTAAAAATATTATGGATGAAGATATGACTCTTATTGCTATCATTAAAAATGTTATTAGTAGAGCTTTTTCAAGCAGTTCGATATTTTTAAGAGAATCAAGCTCCAAAGTGGTTCCAACATGTATAAAAAATAGAGGCACTAAAAATCCAAATCCAAAAGAGGATAATTTGTGTGTAAGCTCCTCTTTATGTTTGAAAAAGGTAGATATAAATATACCTGCTATAAATGCACCAAATGCTATCTCAAGATGTAGATACAAAGATATGGCAACAAGAATAAAGAAGATGGATATAGAGATTCTTATATCTTTTTCATCATTATCTTTAAAGGGCATTAGATATATTTTGATGCCAGGATACCACCAAAAAAGAACCTCAATAGTTTTAAATATGATAAAAATTGCCAATAAAAATCCTGCAAGTATAGCAATGGTTTTATAAAACTCATACCCGATACCAAAACTAAGAGCAGCACTTGAAAATGTAACTAATGTTATGCTAGTAATTTCACCTAAAACTCCTACTGTCATAGCCAAAACTAGCCACTGTTTATCTTTTCCATACTCATTAAATAAGGATATGATAAGCCCAACTGATATAAGGGGCATAGTGATGATAAAGATATTACCCAAATGAAGATAGTATGAGGCTAAAAAGGAAAAAAGATATAGTAGCAATATATAAATTATGCTCTGTTTGAGGAGTTTAAGTTTCATATTTTTAAAAACTCTAAGATCTACCTCAGCTCCAGCTAAAAACATAAGATATAAAAAGCCAACCTCAGAGATTAGTTGAAATATTTCATTATGATGAATAAAGCCAAAGTATCCAGCAAGTGAGCCTAAAATTATCTCCACAGGAGTTAAGGGCAATCTTATAAGTCTTGAAAAGTAAGGAGTCGATATAATAATAACTGAAATAGTTATTATTGTTATAATATTTTGATTTATCATCAAAAATCCTTTAGGCTATTTGCATCTGTTAGCTATTTTATAACCAAGATTGGTTATGGTTTTGATATCCTCTTTAGCTTGATTTCCTTTTGTAGTTAGATAGTTGCCTATGACTATAGAATTTGCACCATACTCAAAAATCTCTGCCCATCTATCTTTAAAAGTTATCTCTCTTCCTCCTGCTACCATTACTCTGCTATTTGGTAGCGAAGAGGAGACTCTTTTTATCCAATATAGTGCTTTTTTTATATCAAAGATTTTATTTTCCAAAGGAAGTGCAGGATTTGGGTGGAAGAAATTTAGTGGTATTGAATTGGGAGATAACTCCTTTAGAGATTTTAAAAATGACTCTCTATCAGTTTCGCTCTCTCCAAGTCCAAAAATACCTCCTGTACAAAGCTTAAGCCCCACCTCTTTTATATTTAAGCATGTCTTATATCTCTCCTCCCAACTATGAGTAGAGCATATCTTTTTATAATACTCTTTAGAGGTTTCAAGATTGTGATTGTAGCTCTTTATACCATACTTTTTTAGCTCTTTTAATTGCTCTTTTGTAGCTGTGCCATTACAGGCTATGAGATTGAGACTATCTATTTTGGATGAGATTTTATATGCTACTTTGCAAACAAAATCTAGCTTTTTATCATTTAGCCCCTTTCCAGCACTAACCAAACAAAAACCAATAGCTCCATTTTGTTTTGCTAATTTTGCCTCTTGTAAAATATCCTCTATATCCTTCTGTTTATATCTTTTTATATCAGCATTATTGTATGCACTTTGTGTACAAAATGAGCAATCTTCGCTACAATTACCGCTTGAAATATTGCTAATGGCACACAGATATATCTCTTTCATATTTCCACTTTTTTGCATGTATATTTTGCATTTTCTTTTGACATATCTTTTTCGTAGTGATAAACATCCCAATTTTTATCTCTATTTTCAATCATGGCAAATTCACTTATTGGCTTTTTTCTAGCACAAATTTCACCAGGATTGATATATAGGGTATTGTTTTTATACTCACTCTCAAAAAAGTGTGTATGACCAAAGACAACTATATCGCTATCTCCATTTAAATAGTATGGAAGATGCATTAATTTTACCGATATATCATCTATATTAAAATAGTGCGGTTCATTTGCTATATTGTATCTATTTGCAAGGTTAAGTAGATGAAAATCATTATTGCCAAATACTGCCTTATATGGTAGTCCAATTTTTTCCAATAGCTTTAATGACTCTTCAAGAACAATATCTCCAGCATGGATTATAAACTCAGCTCTATCTTTTTTGAGTATATTTAAAGCATCATTTAAAAGTGCTATCTTCTTATGACTATCAGATACTATACCTATCTTCACCTGCAAATCCTTTGGATTAAGCGACCAGAGACCAGCGACCAGAGACCAGAAGCTCTAAGCTTATTTTCATTATTAATTTTTCATTTTTAATTATCATAAGTCTTCTTTGTGTTTGCATTTTATACACTCAAGGATTTCTTTGTTTTTGTAAGTTCTTTGTGCCATCATCCCTCCACATTTGCTACATTTTTTTTCAGTTGGTAGATAATTTGAGACAAATTTACATTTTGGATAGTTAGAGCATCCGTAAAACTTTCCCCTTCTTGAACTTCTTTCTAGTAGCTCTCCTCCACACTCTGGACATTTTACACCCACTTTTATACTCTCTTTTTTCTTTGGAGAAGAGATATTTTTGGTATATTTGCATTTTGGAAAAGCACTACAAGAGATAAACTCTCCAAATCTTCCCTGTCTTATAACTAAGTTACTTCCGCATTTAGGGCATTTTTCACCTGTAGGTATGAGAACTTTTTGACTCTTTATCTCTTTTTTTCCTTTGTCTATCTCTTTCATAAATGGTTCATAAAAGTTCCATAACACTTTTTGCCAATCCTCTTTCCCTTCAGCTATCTTATCAAGTGTCTCCTCCATTTGTGCGGTAAATGAGCTATCTACGATATTGCTAAAATGTTTTTCTAAAAGCTCTATAACTTTAAATGCTATTTCAGTAGGAATGAGTTGCTTTTTTTCTATCTCTATATATTTTCTTGCTACTAGTATTGAAATAGTAGGTGCATAAGTTGAGGGTCTTCCTATGCCTAAAGATTCAAGTTTTTTTATAAGTGAAGCTTCAGAGTATCTAGCAGGAGGTTCAGTAAAGTGTTGCAAAGCTTCTAGTTTTGAGATCTCTGCTTTTTCACCTATTTTTAATGTAGGCAACAGTTTATCTTTCTCTTTGTATCCTACAGCCCTATAAAAACCATCAAATTTTAAAACTCTTCCACTTGCTTTAAATTTGGACGAATTGCTTTCAAATATGATATTTTGTGTTTGAAAGATAGCATCTCTCATTTGAGTTGCTAAAAATCTATTGTAAATCAATGTATATAGTTTTAACTCATCACTCTTTAAATACTCCTTAGCAATTTGTGGAGAGAAGTCAAGATTGGTGGGTCTTATTGCCTCATGGGCCTCTTGGGCTCCTTTTGATTTTGTTGTATAGTGTTTTTCTTTTTCACTTAGATAATTTTCACCAAATTTCTCTTTAATTGTTTTTCTTACATCCTTTATAGCCTCTTTTGCGATATTTAGTGAGTCAGTTCTCATATAAGTAATAACACCCATATTGCCTTTATGTGTCATAACTCCCTCATAGAGAGTTTGGGCTATCATCATGGTTTTTTTTGGAGAAAAGCCTAATTGATTTGAAGCAGTTTGTTGCAAAGAGGAGGTCATAAATGGTGGAGGAGTAGAGGTTTTTCTCTCTTTAGTTTCAATATTTCCTACTCTAAACTCTTCATTTTTTAAGATATTTTCTATATATTTTGCTCTATCACCATTTGTGATGCTCATTTTAGAGATTTTTTCTTTTTCAAACTCTACAAGCAGAGCATCTACACTCTTATCAAATAGAGCTTCGATACTCCAATACTCTTGGGGTTTAAAAGCCTTTATCTCTCTTTCTCTATCAACTACTATCTTTAAAGCTGCACTTTGTACTCTACCTGCACTAAGTCCTTTTTGTATTTTAGATGATAAAAGAGGAGAGAGTTTATACCCAACTATTCTATCTAAAAGTCTTCTAGCTTGTTGGGCATTAAAATTATTTGTATCTATTGTTCTTGGATTTTGCAAAGCCTTTTTTATTGCATTTTTTGTGATCTCATGAAATACTATCCTTGGAAGTGAACTAGGCTCTTTTCCTATAGCTTTTGCTATATGGTACCCTATAGCCTCCCCTTCCCTATCCTCATCAGTTGCTATATATATGGTATCACTTTTTTTTGCTAACTCCTTGATCTCTTTGACAGTTTTTGAGTGATCTTTGCTTACTCTATACTCCGGCTTAAATCTGCCCTCTTCTATCTTGATTCCAAAAGAGCTTTTTGGCAAATCTCTAATATGCCCTTTACTTGCTATTACAGTATAATCTTTTCCCAAAAAATTCTCTATTGTTCTTGCTTTTGCAGGAGACTCAACTATTATAAGATTTTTCAAATTCTCTCCTAAAATTAGTTATTAAAATGAAATTGTATCTAATAAATACACATCTCAACCTTAAGTTTAAGATGTACATAAGTATTAAACCCAAATTTTGCAATAGACTTCATTGCATTATCACTCATCATTGAAGTTATAGCCTTTTAAAAAAGTTTTGACTTAACACTTTTGTTTATAAGCCTTCAACTTTTTTAAAAGCCTCTAATCTTCAAGCATAAACGATACTACAACAAACTCTATTGCAAAATTTGGGTTAAATGCAAATTATTTCTGGTTTGTTCTCTTGAAGTAACTTTTTTATAGTGTTGGAGATAGTAGCTTGTGAGATATTTAAAAAGGTTGCTATCTGTTTTTGTGTATAGCCATCTATATAGGCTTCATAAATTTTTTGATTTCTCTCTTTTTTGCTTAGAATTGCATCAAAATGCTCCTGTAGCTTTTTATGCTTTTTGTTATTTATGCTCTTTTTATAGCTTACAACCTTTTGTAGCTCATCTATGATCTCATTTAGACTCTTATCCAAGATAGGCACATCAAAAAAGCTCTCTACCTCATCTATTTTTTGATATTTTTCAAACATATAGGAGTGCTTAAGACACTCTATGGGGTTATCTATGCCAAGAAAAGATCTATAGCTTGAGTATTTATAATCTTCTAGCTTTTTACATAGATTGTATTTTAGGGGGTGTTGTTCAATGTGAAGAATAAGCATATCAAGATATGACTTATTTAAAATATACCATGAGTGGTATCTGCCCTGCCATAGGTGCCCTACCCTATTATATTTTTTGTTGAAATAGATTGCATAGTTGGAGTTGATATATCTAATTGCTAGAGAGATATTTTTCTCCTTAGTTTCAACCAATAGATGATAGTGATCATATAATAGTGAGTAGGAGTGTAGTACAAAATCATAAAGCTTAGCACTTGTGCAAGTGATCTCTAAAAATTTTTCATAATCACTATCTTCATAAAAAATTTTTCTATTAGCTACTCCTTTATTGATAACCAAATGATAACCAGCTACATCTACTCTAGGCTTTCTAGGCATATACTTATCCTCTTTCTATCTCTTTTGTCTTTTTATAGTTTATATAGAGTATTATGGCTACTCCCAAATCTATCATGACATCGGCAAAATTAAATATAGCAAAGTTAAATCCACAGTGCCAATAGATATAATCAACAACTCCTCCATAAACAAATCTATCATAAATGTTGCTACTACCTGCACCCAAAATAATACCAAGTGGCAAGGAGTATTTTTTAAAAGTCTCCTTGTGAAAGATCATATAAATAGATACAAAAACCATAAGAAGTATTTGGATATATTTTAAATTTTCTCCTAAAAAAGATAGCATTGAAAATGCAACACCTCTATTGTACTCTAGGATTAAAGATATACACTTTGTATAGTAGGTAAAACCATTGACAAATAGGGACTTTATATTTTGATCTATTATAAAAATCCCACAAAAAGATAGTATAAATATCCAAATGGATCTTATCACTTCAATACACTTATAAGCGATTCTTTAAGTTGCTCCATCTTATCAAAAAGAAGCTTTTCATCCTTGCCTTCAAGCAAAACTCTCAATAGATTTTCAGTTCCAGAGTATCTAATAAGATGTCTTATGCCTAATTTATCAAGTTTTTGTAACATCTCTTCATATCCATCTATCTCTTTTAATGCAATCTTTTTACCAACAGGAATATTTTCTAAAATTTGTGGATA
>JALVXV010000277.1 GCA_027038235.1 Campylobacterales bacterium
AATCTTTGGAATATGTTTATGCTTACAGTTGCTTTGATGGTTGGAACTGCTGGTCTTCCTCATGTTATAGTGAGATTTTTTACTGTCCCAAGAGTAAGAGATGCAAGGATAAGTGCAGGATGGGCTTTGCTTTTTATAGCGATTTTATACACTACAGTTTCATCAGTTGCAGCTTTTTCAAGAGTAAATTTGATAAAAAATATTCAAAATGTTCCTTATAAAGAGTTTGTTGAAGGAAAAGTAAAACATCTTGATGGTACACCAAATGATGGTCATTGGTTTAAGACTTGGGAAGAGGGTGGACTTTTAGCTTGGAATGATAGAAATAAAGATGGAAAGATACAGTATGCTCATGGCAAAGCATTTGTAGGTAAAAAAGGTAAACCTCATTTCAATGGAAAAACTGCACCTGATGGTCATAGGCTTACATCTAACCCTGTAGGTGCTCCAAGTGAGGCTGAACTCAAGAAAAATAATGGCATTGCCAATGAGGTATATGTCGATAGAGATATAATGGTTTTAGCTAACCCTGAAATAGCCAATCTTCCAAATTGGGTTATAGCTTTTATAGCTGCTGGTGGTTTAGCTGCGGCTCTCTCAACCGCAGCAGGTCTATTGCTTGTCATCTCTTCATCTATTTCACATGATTTAATGGGTCAGGTGATTTTTAAAGATCCAGCTACAGGACTATCAAAACTAAGTGAGAAGGCTGAACTTTTATGGGCAAGGATCGCTGCAATTATAGCTATACTGGTGGCAGGTTATTTGGGTATCAATCCTCCTGGATTTGTTGCTCAAGTTGTTGCTTTTGCATTTGGTTTAGCTGCAGCTAGTTTCTTTCCTGCAATTATCATGGGTATCTTTTATAAGAGAATGAATAAGCAAGGTGCCATAGCAGGTATGGCAGTAGGTCTTATATTTACCTTTGGATATATAGTCTATTTTGTCTTTATGGGAGGAGATCCAAAAGATTATCTATTTGGTGTCGCTCCTACTGGCATAGGAACTATCGGAATGGTACTTCATTTTATTGTAGCTATAATAGTTGCAAAAATAACTGCTCCACCTCCAAAAGAGATACAGCAAATAGTTGAAAATATAAGAGTTCCAAGAGGAGCTGGTGCAGCACATATGCATTAAAACTAGAGGGGGTCTTCCCCTCTTTAATGAAATGGAGAAGATATGAGTTTACATGACCAAAAAGAGTTTTTAAAAGGTATTCATCCCTTTGATCTATTGGATGATAGTGAATTAGAAATTTTACTAAAAGAGATAACTATAGCCTACTATCCAAAAGAGAGTATCTTAATATCTCCTACAAAATTACCACAAAAACTATTTTTTATCATCAAAGGCATAGTCAATGAGTATAGTGAAGATGAGCTGCTAAGGGAGTATCATGAAAAGGATTTTTTTGATGAAAATGCCCTACTATATGACAAGAGTGAGCATATCTTTGTAGTCTCTGAGGATTTGATATGCTATGAGCTTAGCAAAAAGGGTTTTTTAACTCTTTTTAATAAAAATAAAGAGTTTAAAAACTTTTTTTTACTTGATATTACAGGCAAACTTCAAGC
>JALVXV010000278.1 GCA_027038235.1 Campylobacterales bacterium
AAAAGATGGCACAGGGCTAGGTCTTTATATGAGTAAAACTATCATCGAAGAGCATTGCAAAGGAAAGTTAAGAGTATATAATGATGAATTTGGAGCTGTATTTGAGGTGGAATTACCAACTGATAAAAAGGGTATTCAAAGATGACAATTAAAACAAAACTATTGATCATGGTCTTAGGTATTGTTGCTGTGGTATCTATTGCAACTACTATAGAATCGGTCATGGCTATTAAAAGTGTATCAAATAGCAATATTAAGCAGTATAAAAAAGAGGCTTTTAAAACAAAGGAGGAAGAGCTAAATAATTATACAACTATTGCAATAAATATTATCGATACATTTTACAAAAGAAGTTCAAAAGATAAGATCGTACAAGAGGTAAAAAAAGATCTCTTAAGCCACTCTTCTCAACTTTTTAATACACTAAACATTATCTATAAAACTTGGAAAAATAGATTGACTAAAGAGGAGTTAAAAAGAAAGATAATTTTTATCATTAACAACAATAGATATGGAAAAAATGGTTATTTTTGGGTAAATGATCTTAATGGTGTTATGATAACACATCCAATTATGCCACAATTAAATGGAAAAAATCTCTATAATTTTAAAGATAATAATGGTAAAGAGATATTTAAAGAGTTTATCAAAGTTGCAAAGAAATATAATAGTGGTTTTGTTGATTATGTTTGGCCAAAGCCTGGACACATAACTCCTCAAGCTAAAATATCATATGTAAAACTATTTAAGCCCTTCAATTGGATAATTGGAACAGGGGCATATGTGGATGATGTAACAAATAGTTTAAAAGAGGAGGCTATCACCTCTATAAAAAATTTAAGATATTGCAAAAATGGATATTTTTGGATAACAGATACAAAGCCTCGTATGATAATACATCCAATAGAGACCTCATTAGATGGAAAAGATTTATCAAATATAAAGGACTCAAATGGAGTATATCTCTTTAATGAGATGGTAAAAGTTAGCAAAAATTCTAAAAATGGTGGCTTGGTAAAATATTTTTGGCCAAAGCCTGGAGAGAAAAAACCGCAATTAAAATTATCATATGTAAAGAGATTTGAACCTTGGGATTGGATAATAGGGACAGGTGTTTATGTCGATGATATACAAAATCAAATCTTAAAATTAAAACAAGAGACCAACAAAAGAGTTAGCAATACTATTTGGCAACTGATTTTTACTATACTATTGATGATTATTCCTATAAGTCTTATAAATATATACTTTTTAAATCATACAATAATAAAGCCACTTAATAAATTTGAAAATGGATTGTTAAACTTTTTTAAATACTTAAACAGAGAGACTTCTGAGGCGATACATTTAGATACTAGAACAAATGACGAGATAGGTTCAATGTCAAAAGTTATAAATGATAATATTATAAAAACTAAAAAAGCTATCAAAGAGGCCGAACAAAAAGACAAAGCCATACTCCAACAATCACGATTGGCACAAATGGGTGAAATGCTATCTATGATAGCCCATCAATGGAGACAACCTTTAGCAGCTATTAGTAGTGTTAGTACAAATATTATCTTAAAAG
>JALVXV010000279.1 GCA_027038235.1 Campylobacterales bacterium
TCGTATTTGAAAGTCTATCTACAACACCTGAGACTTTTGCAAAGTTACCAAAAGTCAAAGCTCCTATAAGTGGAGTTGATTCTGGAAGTATTAAGATAGAGAGCATCAAAACAGTCAAAGGAAAGAGCAATTTTTCAAGCTTACTTACCTCTCTAAGCTGTTTCATCTTTATCTTTCTCTCCTCTTTTGTAGTAAATAGTCTCATTATAGGAGGTTGAATGATAGGTACAAGAGCCATATATGAGTATGCAGCAACTGCAATAGCTCCCATCAAATCAGGTGAAAGTTTTGAAGCTACAAAGATAGATGTAGGACCATCAGCCCCACCGATAATGGATATAGCAGATGCATCTTTTAAGGTAAAATCAAAAAATGGAGTATATTGACTTAAAAGTAGTGCACCTAAGAGTGAACCAAATATACCAAATTGTGCTGCTGCCCCTAAGAGTGCAGTTTTTGGATTGGCTAAGAGTGGTCCAAAATCTGTCAATGCCCCTACCCCCATAAATATAAGTAGAGGAAATAGTTCATTTTTGATACCTGCATCAAAAAGCACTCCTATAAAACCTTCATGGCCTATAATATTTGCTAAAGGTATATTTGCCATCAATCCACCAAAAGCTATAGGTAGTAACAGTAATGGTTCAAACCCTTTTGCTATCGCTAAGTAAAAAAGCAAAAATGTGATACATATCATGATCAATCTACCCCAGCTTTGGGCAAACTTACTAAGTGGTTCACCAAGAGCATTTGTAGCACCATCTTTTGGGTTTAAAAAGGCATAAATACCTGTTGTTTTATAAAAATTTTTAAAGAGTTGTGCTATAGAAACTGATTTGTACTCTTTAGAGTAGTGCTCCTTTTTTACATTTTGCTCTAAGTTTGTAGAACTTTCACTTGCAAAGAGATTTACTGTTCCTAAAAACATAGTTGCTATGAGTAGAATATAGAGAATTTTTTTCATTATTTTTTCCTTAATATTTTCCTACAAAACAAAAAGTAGTTGACCATTTTCTACATTCTCACCTTGATTTACATTGATGGATTTGATTGTACCACTTTTTGGTGCAACAACCTCTATCTCCATCTTCATTGCCTCAAGAATTATCACAACATCATCTTTTTTTACCTCATCTCCAACATTTGCTACTATCTTAAAGACACTTCCTGGAAGAGTAGCACACACCTCTTCACCCCCAGCACTCTGAGTATTTGCTGGAGCCTCTTTTGGCTCATCTGTTTTTGATACTGTAATATTTGCATCTTTGCCTTCTACCACATCCACACTATATTTTTTGCCATTAACAACAACTGTATAACTTCCACTCATCTTTTCTCCACCTTTTTTAGTAGTATTTAACCCTTTATCTTCCATTTGACTAATTTTTCTAACATTTATCTTAGCTTCACCTTTTAAAAATGCTATACCCTTCTCTTTACAAGCTGCTGCGATGAAAATATTCTCTTCAGTAGTCTCTATACCCTCATCTTCAAGCATCTTTACAAAGTACTCTTTTGATTTTTTAGGATCAGCATTTGCAAGTTCAAGTGCAGTTTTTGTAGTAGGTTCTAACTTTAACTGTTCACTTGCTAATTTGACCACTTCGCTATCAGGCTCGACAGGAGTCTTGCCAAAGTATCCAAGCACCATTTTTCCATATCCATCAGCTATCTTTTTCCACTTACCAAACATTACATTATTGAAAGCTTGTTGGAAATAAAATTGACTAACAGGAGTAACACTTGTACCATATCCTCCCTTTTCTACTACCTCTCTCATGGCATCTATAACTTCAGGAAATTTATCTAAGATATTATTGTCTCTCATCATCTGAGTATTAGCTGTAAGTGCACCACCTGGCATAGGTGAAAATGGTATGATAGGTGATACCGCAGTTGCCTCAGGTGGAATAAAATAATCTTTCATCTTCTCTTTGAAAAATGTCTCATACTTTAAAATCTTTTCTATATCAAGCCCACCAAGATCATACTCTGTACCCTTTGTAGCATGTAAGAGGGTTAAAATATCAGGCTGACTTGTTCCGCCACTAACTGGACTTGCAGCTAGATCTATCCCATCAGCACCTGCATCAAGAGCTGCTAAATAACAAGCTACACTCACACCTGCAGTCTCATGGGTATGAAGTCTTACATGTACATTTTCAGGCAACAACCTCTTTGCCATTTTGATAGTCTCATAAACTTTGTGTGGATTTGAAGTACCACTTGCATCTTTAAAACAGACACTATCATACTCAATACCACTATCAAGTATATTTCTCAAAACTCTCTCATAAAATGCTACATCATGAGCACCCTTGCACCCTGGAGGTAACTCCATCATTGTTACAACAACTTCATGCTTTAAACCATGTCTTTTTATGCACTCTCCGCTATATTTTAAATTTTCTACATCATTTAGGGCATCAAAATTTCTTATGGTAGTAGTGCCATGCTTCTTAAAGAGTTTTGCATGTAGATCTATAATTTCACTACTTGCAGTATCAAGTGCGACAGTATTGACCCCACGAGCTAAAGTCTGTAGGTTTGCCTCAGGTCCTACAACTTCACGAAATTTATCCATCATATCAAATGCATTCTCATTGAGGTAAAAAAATGGACTTTGAAATCTAGCCCCTCCTCCAAATTCAAAGTGGCTAATCCCAGCCTCTTTAGCAACTGAGACAACATCTATAAAATCTTCAAGCAAAACCCTTGCTCCAAAGACAGACTGAAAGCCATCTCTAAAGCTTGTATCCATTATATCTATAAGCTTTTTTGCCATAACCCTTCCTTATCTATTTTCTATGCTCTATTATTGCAGCTGTTATAGCTGCTACTATCTCATCATCATTTGATACATTTTTTTGAGGTTTTTTAGTTGGAGGTGGAGTTTTTTTTGAGGGAGGGAAATATTTTTGGACTATTTTTGATTCAATTTTAAGGACTACAACTAGTAAGTATAAAAATAGATATACCGTAGTCATGCCCAAGACTAAAAACTTGACACCCTCTTCAATCAGTACAACATCATCCATTTTAATTCCTAAAAAATAATTTGCCTAGAATTTTAACATTATAATCATTAAATATAAGCTTAAATTTGAAAAATTTTACCAATTTAACTCTTCAATATCTCTTAAAATTAATATATTAAAATGTAAAGTATCACTTGACACTTTTCATAAAATATGTTATACTACCACTTTAAAAATATCTAGGAGAAAAAAATGGCACTCAAAATGAGAGAACTTATCACTAAAAGTGGTGAGAGCAAATCAACTATACTATACTATATAAAAGAGGGTTTACTTCCAGAACCCTTAAAACCAAAACCAAATGTTCATCTCTATGATGAAAGCTGTGTAGAGATATTGAAATTTATAAAATATCTTCAGCAAAATTTCAACTACTCTATTTCAGATATTAAAACAATTTTTAAAAATAATAGATTTGATTTTGATAGCAGTTTTGAAGCAATTATAAATTCACTTAAGATGATAAGTGGCGGTAGAGATATAGTGTGGTATGACGAACAAAGCTTTTTAGAGATAACAAATATAGATAAAGCAACACTAGATGGCTATATAAAAGAGGGGTATATTTTTAGACACAAAAATGGCTTTAGCAAAAAGGAGGTAGAGATTGTAGAAATTTTGCAAAAAGCTAAACTTCTAGGACTTGACTTTTCACTACTACAATCCTATGTAGAGTGTGCTAAAAAACTTGCAAAAAAGGAAAATGAAGTGGGTAGTAAGCTACTTGAAGATGAGAGTGATACACACAATAAGCGATATGCACTCCTATTTGAGTTGATTTTGACACTCAAACCCTATCTTTTCAATATGCACACCATTCAAGCACATCACAATAGTATAAAAAAGGATATATCATGAAGAATTTATTTAAAATCAACGGATTTTTACCATATATTGTCATTGTTTTTTTAAATGCTATGACAGATCTTGGGCATAAAATCATTTTGCAAAACACTATTTTTAAAGCTTATGAAGGTAGTGAATTGATAGTTTTAACAGCTATTGTCAATGCTTTGATTTTGTTACCTTTTATCTTTTTGTTCTCTCCTTCAGGTTATATATCTGATAAATATCCAAAAACAAAAGTCATCAAATATGCATCACTTATAGCGGTTGGGATTACTATGTTTATTACTCTTAGCTACTATATGGGGTGGTTTTGGTTTGCTTTTATACTTACTTTATTACTTGCAGCACAGAGTGCTATTTATTCACCTGCAAAGTATGGACTTATAAAAGAGTTAATGGGCAATGAAAATTTAGCACAAGCTAATGCTATCGTACAAGCGATAACTATCATCTCTATCTTATTAGGAGCACTTATTTATTCTATCTTTTTTGAAACACTTTTACAAGATAGATCTATCATGCCCTCAGAAATTTTACACTACATAGCACCGCTTGGCTTTTTGCTTGTAATAGCTAGTTTAATAGAGTATCTTTTAGCTTGTAAATTGGCAAAACAGTTTACTAAGCAAGAATCAAAAGCGACTATTAAATCATTTCAAAAAAAATCATATCTAAACTTAAGCTATCTTAAAGAAAATATCAAAATTATCAAAAGCTCTGAATCTATCTGGCTAAGTATTATAGGGTTGAGTATTCTTTGGGGTATCTCTCAAGTAGTTGTAGCTATCTTTGGTGAATATATAAAAAAAGAGCTTGGTATCACCGATACCATCATAGCTCAAGGATTGCTGACACTTTCTGGTGTCGGCATGATTGTTGGCTCTTTATTTGCTGGACGAGTAAGTAAAAACTATATAGAGACAGGGATTATCCCTATAGGTGCACTTGGTGTAGCACTTACACTTTATTGGTTACCATCTTTGCAAAATTTAAATATGATAGGTATAGATCTCTTTACATTTGGTTTTTTTGCAGGACTCTTTATCGTACCGCTTAATGCTTTGATACAGTTTGCATCGCCTGTGGAACATTTAGGAAAAGTATTAGCCGGTAATAACTTTATGCAAAATCTTAGCATGTTTTTATTTTTGGTTATTACTGTTATATTTGCCCTTCTTGGCTGGAGTAGTGAAAAGCTATTTTATCTTATTGCAACGATAGCATTTTTAGGCATGGGATATACCTTTATAAAACTCCCCCAATCACTAGTAAGATACTTAGTAAAAATGTTTATAGGGATTAAATATAAATTGAGTGTAAATGGACTTGAACATATCGATAGTGAAAAAGGAGTATTACTACTTGGCAATCATATCTCCTTTTTAGATTGGGCAATTTTACAAATGGCATATCCTAAACAGATACGATTTGTTATGGAGAGAAACTACTATCAAAAGTGGTATCTAAAACCGTTTTTGGATTTTTTTGGTGTAATTCCTATCTCAAGTAGAGGTAGCAAAAGTGCACTTGCTAAAGTGTCCAAAGCTTTGAAAAATGGTGATACAGTAGCACTCTTTCCAGAGGGTCATCTCTCAAGAAATGGGCATTTAGGTACATTTCATCGCGGTTTTGAAGTGGCTTGTGCAGAGGTTGGAGATGAAGCGATAATTGTACCATTTTATCTAAGAGGACTTTGGGAGGATAATTTTTCCTATGCATCCCAAAAGATGAAAAGAAAAAAAAGTCGCGACATCTCTGTCATATTTGGCAAAGCTATGGATATACACTCCAAAGCTAATGAGGTTAAAAAGAGAGTTTTTGATCTCTCTATAAAGAGTTGGCAAGAGTATGCTAAAGAACTTCCATCTTTACAGAGTGCTTGGATAGATACCCTAAAAGAGCAAGATAAAGCATTGTGTATGGCTGATTCTACAGGAGTTGAGGTAAGCAGAGCTCGTTTTGCTACGGGAACATTTATGATAGCAAAACATTTAAAACCAAAGTTAAAGCATACACAAAATATTGGAGCAATCTTGCCAACTTCTGTAGGTGGCTCTATGGGCAATATGGCGGTTTTAACTCTTGGAAAAACTATAGTCAATTTAAATTATTCTAGCGGTATTTCAAGCTTGTTACATGCTATAAAAATTGCAAATATACAAACAGTTGTTACATCTAAGAAGTTTATAATAAAACTAAAAAACAAGGGATTTGACCTTGATGAAATATTGCAAAAAGTAGAGGTGATATATCTTGAAGATATAAAAGAGAAGATGGGGAAATTTGCACCTATTTTTATGCTTTTGATGGTTAAAATATTGCCTAGTTGGATACTAAAATGTTGCTTTATCAAAAAAGCAGACAATACCAAAACTGCAGCCATACTCTTTTCAAGCGGTAGTGAAGGCAGACCAAAGGGCATAGAGTTAAGCCACAAAAATATCATGGGAAATATAAAACAAATTGTTACAGTACTAAATCCAACTGATGAAGATGTAATGCTAGGCACTTTGCCTATATTTCACTCTTTTGGACTAACTGTTACTACTTTGTTACCACTTATCGAGGGCATCCCTGTTGTTTGTCATCCTGATCCTACTGATGGCTTTGGTATCGGAAAAATTGCTGCAAAATATGAAGCTACTATGCTATTTGCTACTGCAACATTTTTTCGACTATATACTAGAAATAGAAAATTACATCCACTAATGTTTAAACATCTTCGCATAGTTGTAGCAGGTGCAGAAAAACTACCTCAAGAGATAGCAAAAGCATTTAAAGATAAATTTGGTCATGATATTTATGAGGGATATGGTGCAACAGAGACCACTCCTGTAGCTGCGGTAAATCTTCCTGATATCTTACTACTTGATACCTTTAAGCCACAAATCGGCAATAAACCGGGCACTGTTGGACTACCGGTACCTGGAAGTAGTTTTCGTATCGTTGATCCTGAGAGTTTCAAAACTCTTCCAATAGGTGAAGAGGGGATGATACTCATAGGCGGTACACAAATTATGAAAGGATATCTAAATGACCCTGAAAAAACTGCCTCAGTTATCAAAGAGATAGACGGTATTAGATGGTATGTTACAGGAGATAAGGGAAGGCTTGATGAGGATGGCTTTTTAACTATTGTAGATCGTTATAGTCGCTTTGCTAAAATAGGTGGAGAGATGGTAAGTCTTGGGCTAGTTGAGCAAGAGATAGGCAAAATAGTTCAAGAAAATGAAAAAATTGCCATCACTGCCATACCTGATGCTAAAAAAGGAGAAGCTGTGGTACTGCTTTTTGAAGGAGAGGCTGATATAAAAGATATTTCAGCAAGAATAGGCACGATCGATATAAATCCCCTTTTTGTTCCATCAAAAATATTTAAAGTAGATAAGATTCCGGTACTTGGCACAGGAAAGGC
>JALVXV010000280.1 GCA_027038235.1 Campylobacterales bacterium
ATGAAACTATAGAGACCTATTTTGATATCAATGAGAGCGATGATGAGTTTTTTAGCAACTAAAATTGTCCCAAATTATGCTACATAATTTGGGATCATCTAGCTTCTCTTAATATCTTGATATTTGCCTCTGATATAAGCTTATCAAAGTATGACTTTATTATATCTTTCTCTCTTTTGTTCATAATATCAGCAAATATTGCATTTTTAACCTTTTCAAAAGGTATAGGTTTAACATTTATCTTTCTTTTTATATAGAAGGTTGTAAATCCATCTTTTAGTGTTAAAATTGGAGTAAAACTTCCCTCTTTTGCTTGTTGAAGAATGTATAAAAGTTTTGGATTTATTTTATCTGCTTTAAATACTATATCTTTTTTTGTAATATTAGAACTATTTAGCATAGGGTTTTTTGTCAAATCTTCTAAAGCACCTTTATCTTTTGCATTATACTGTGTTACCTCTACCATTTGTGGTATAGAGTAGAGCTCTATATTTTTATCATAATACTCTTTTAACTCTTTTGGAGTTGCTCTTTTGATTTTGCCTGAAATTATCTTTTTATATAGTTTCTCTTTTACAATTTTCTTTGCTAAATCTCTTTTGTACACATCAAAGTCTATCCCCTTATCCATGAGGTAGTTTTCAAAGTCCAATATGCTCATATTGGCATTTGAACTTATCTTTTCTATCTCATCATTTATCTCTATATCTGTTGCTTGAAGATCATACTTTTTTATCAAATTATTTTCAAGTTTTTTTCTTATAAGCACTTCGACAGCTTTTTTTATCGGCAATTTATGCTCAATTGAAAACTTTTTGATTTCATATAGGGTTATAGGAGTATTATTTACTACTACAGAAACTCCATCTACTAAACCGGCATACAAACTAAGCTTAATCAATAAGAGTACAAATAGACTCTTTATAAATTTTTTTACCACTATATTTCCTTTTTTAAAATTAGAGATAAATTTTATCATAAATTTTGCTAAACTCTGCTAAAATTCTTATCAAGAACAAAAGTATAAGGTATATATTTATGATAGTAACTAGATTTGCCCCCAGTCCTACAGGATATCTTCATATAGGGGGCTTAAGAACTGCTTTATATAGCTATCTTTGGGCAAAGAAAAATGGAGGAAAATTTCTACTTCGTATCGAAGATACAGACCTAAAAAGAAATTCACTAGAGGCTACAAAAGCGATAGAAGAGGCTTTTAAGTGGGTTGGCTTAAAGCAAGATGGTAAGATATACTACCAGTCAAAAAGAATGGATATTTATAAAGAGCATATACAAAAGCTTCTTGATGAGAAGAAAGCTTACTACTGTTATATGAGCAAAGATGAGCTCGATACCTTAAGAGCTGAACAGATGAAGGCAAAACAAAGACCAAGATATGATGGAAGATATAGAGATTTTAAAGGTACTCCTCCAAGTGGTATAGAGCCAGTAGTTCGCATCAAAACTCCAATAAATGAGACTATAACTTTTAGTGATGGCATAAAAGGCAAGATAAGTGTCAAAACCGATGAAGTGATGGATGATTTTATCATAGCTAGAAGTGATGGCACTCCTACATACAACTTTGTAGTTGCCATTGATGATCACTATATGGGTATCACAGATATCATAAGAGGAGATGATCATCTTAGCAATACTCCAAAGCAGATAGTGGTTTATAAAGCTTTTGGATGGGATTTGCCAAAGTTTTATCATGTGCCTATGATACTAAATCCTCAAGGTAAAAAACTCTCCAAAAGAGATGGAGCTATGGATGTCATGGAGTATAAAAAAGAGGGTTATTTGCCTGAAGTACTTTTAAACTTTTTAGTAAGACTTGGTTGGAGCCATGGAGATCAAGAGATATTTACCTTAGATGAAATGCTAGAATTATTTGATCCAAAAGATATAAACAAATCAGCCTCAGCTTATAATGCCCAAAAGCTTTTGTGGTTAAATAGTGAATATATAAAAAATATGAGTTATGAGAGATTTGAAAAGGAGTTGATAGATTTTGACTTGGATTTAAAGAGTATCGAAAAAAAAGAGATTTTAATCGATGCCTTAAGAGAGAGAGCTAAGACACTCAAAGAGTTCTCTTCTAAAGCCAAAGCTATTTTGCAAAGACCTACTTCTTACGAAGAAAAAGCGGTCAAGAAATTTTTAAAGGCAGGTGCAAAGGAGGTAGCTAAAGAGTTTAAAAGCTATTTAAACAGTTATAAAGAGGATTTGGATATCCCCTTTGAGTATGAAAAACTTATAAATGGATTTTTAAAGCAACACAATCTTAAACTTAAAGATATTGCCCAAATTATCCGAATAGCCATCGTTGGTAGTGCGGTGAGCCCCTCTATCTATGATATCATGTCTATCATAGGAAAAGATGAGCTTAAAATAAGAATTGACAATTTAATACAATTTATGGAGGAAAGAGATGAGCAAAAGTGAATGGGAACAAAGATGTTTGGATTATCATATAGGTGGAAAAACAGGAACACTTTTAAAAAAACCCTGTGATACCGCTGAAGAGCTTTCTATGGCTTATACACCCGGAGTTGCTGTGCCTTGTAAAGAGATAGAAAAGGATGTCTCTTTAGCATATAAATATACAAATAAAGGCAATTTAGTAGCTGTCGTTACAGATGGAACTGCCGTGTTAGGTTTGGGTGATATCGGTCATTTAGCTGGAAAGCCTGTTATGGAGGGTAAGGGGGTTTTGTTTAAAAAATTTGCTGATGTTGATGCTGTTGATATAGAGCTTAATGTAAAAGATACAGATAAGATCATTGAAGTTACCGCTGCCATTGCTGAGAGTTTTGGCGGGATCAATCTTGAAGATATTAAGGCTCCAAAATGCTTTGAGATAGAAGAGAGACTAAAAGAGATATGCAATGTTCCTATCTTTCATGATGACCAGCATGGAACTGCTATCATTTCAACTGCAGGTCTTATAAATGTGCTTGAGCTTAGTGGTAAAAAAGCTGAGGATTTAAAAGTGGTAGTCATAGGTGCTGGAGCTGCAGGTATAGCATGTGCAAAAATGTATAAGAATCTTGGAGTAAATCATATAGTAATGCTTGATTCTAAAGGTGTCATCCACTCAAAAAGAGATGATCTTAATAAATATAAAAAAGAGTTTGCTATTGATACTGATGATAGAACTCTAAAAGATGCCTTAAAAGGTGCTGATATGGTTCTTGGACTTTCGGCTCCTAAGCTTATCTCTAAAGATATGGTAAAAAGTATGGCTCCAAATCCTATCATATATGCTTGTGCCAATCCAACTCCAGAAATTCTTCCAAATGAAGTCCATGCAGTAAGAGATGATGCCTATGTAGGAACAGGAAGAAGTGATTTCCCAAATCAGATAAATAATGTTTTAGGATTTCCATTTATCTTTAGAGGTGCACTTGATGTAAGAGCTACAAAAATTACAGAGAATATGAAAATGGCTGCTGCAAAAGCATTAGCAGCACTAGCAAAAGAGCCGGTACCAGAGTATGTAAAAGCAGCATACCCTCATAGAGATGATATGGAGTATGGAAAAAATTATATCATTCCCTCTCCATTTGATAAAAGAATAGCTGTTTTTGAATCATATGCAGTTGCAAAAGCTGCTATAGAAGATGGTGTGGCTACAGTTAAAGATTTTGACCTTGATGCATATAAAAAAGAGCTTGAAAAGAAATTTTTAGGCTAAATCTCGAGGGTGGCAAATGCCACTCTCATCCTTCATTAATCTACCTTAAACATATCTTAACCACTTTTAAAATTCATTCATTTTTTTAAGAGATTTATTAGTTTATAGTGCTATAGTTATACTAACATTTTATTTTGAGGAGATTAGAATGTCTGTTACAGACTATATAGAAAAGGTGTTGAATCAGACTGCCAAAAACAGTCCGGGTCAAAAGGAGTTTTATCAAGCAGCTGAGGAAGTTTTGCACTCATTAAAACCTCTATTAGAGAGAGATGATAGATATGATAAGTATAATATTCTTGAGAGGATAGTTGTCCCTGAGAGAACTATTATGTTTAGAGTAAATTGGGTCGATGATAATGGCGAAATACAGACCAATACAGGCTATAGAGTACAGTTTAATTCTGCTATTGGGCCATATAAAGGGGGGTTGAGATTTCATCCTAGTGTAAATCTTGGTATTATCAAATTTTTAGGATTTGAGCAAATCTTTAAAAATTCTCTAACAGGCTTAAATATAGGCGGCGGTAAAGGGGGAAGTAACTTTGATCCAAAGGGCAAAAGCGAAAATGAGATCATGAGATTTTGCCAAGCATTTATGATTGAACTATCTCGCCATATTGGAGAGAGAAGAGATGTACCTGCTGGAGATATAGGAGTTGGTGCTAGAGAGCTTGGATTTATGTTTGGTCAATATAAAAAACTTACAGGTAAATTTGAGGGGATATTAACAGGAAAGGGTATAAACTGGGGCGGCTCCTTAGGAAGAACTGAGGCTACTGGTTTTGGTTCTGTTTATTTTGCTGAACATGCTCTAAATAAGTATGGAGATAGTTTAAAGGGAAAAATTTGTACAGTTTCAGGCTCTGGAAATGTTGCAATATATACTATCCAAAAGCTTTATGATATGGATGCTATTCCTATAACTTGTAGCGATAGTGGAGGAATGATATATCATAAAGAGGGAATTGATCTTGAAGTACTTAAAAGTATAAAAGAGATAGATAGAAAAAGGCTTAGTGAATATGTAAAATTAAGACCTGATGCAGAGTATATCCCAACTTCTAAATATCCCAAAGATGGACATGCTTGTTGGCATATAAAGTGTGATTGTGCATTTCCTAGTGCCACTCAAAATGAGCTTACTTTAGTAGATGCTAAAGCATTGGTAAAAAATGGATGTAAGCTTGTAAATGAGGGTGCAAATATGCCTACAACTCCTGATGCATATCAATATCTAAAAGAGCATAAAGTTATATTTTCACCTGCAAAGGCTGCAAATGCAGGTGGAGTAGCAACAAGTCAGTTAGAGATGAGTCAAAATGCAAGTATGGCAAATTGGTCATTTGCTGAGGTTGATGCAAAACTTCATAAGATTATGAAAAATATATTTGATACATCCTATGAAACTGCAAAAGAGTATGGATGCAAAGATGATCTCTTAGCAGGGGCAAATATAGCAGGTTTTAAAAAGGTTGCAGACTCCATGATAGATCAGGGGTCAGTTTAGCATAAAGATTGCAAAGGGGGGGCTTATCCCTCTTTTGCCATATAGTGTTCAAAAAGATATTTGTGATCTTCAGGCAGAGCATTAAAAATCTCTTTTGCTAACTCTCTTATCTCCCAAAGGGCTGATTTGGAACTTCTTAAAGAGAGAAAATTTTGCAGACTTCTTGCATTTATACTCCAAGTAAGCTCTGTCTTATAGCTCTCAGGCAGACAATATTTTGCTTTGTCGTTACTGATGCCTTGAACTAAAACTTTTCTTAGATTTTCAAGTGCTTTTATACTCATCTCATCAACAAGTGCTACATCAGTAAATACTAGATACTTTTTTGCTCTTTTTATATCTTTTTGGGTAAACTCTACTTCATCTTTTAACTCTTTTAGAGTATATCTTGTTGACTTGACACTAAGACTTGCCATGCGGTGCCTTGCTAACTCTTGCAAAAGGGCTCTACTTATACCTTTGATATAAAAGTTATAGTATAAATGCTCCAAAGTTGAAGAGTGTTTAAACTTGTTGCCAACTCTATCAATAAGCTCTTTATCCCTTTTTCCACCACTATCGCTCTTATCAAAGCTTTGCCAACAAGTTCTTATAGCATTTGCACAAATGATTAAAGGAGTATGGTGTAAAAGTGTTACTTGCATAAAAATCCTTTGAAAAAACTACGAGATTATAACATATAAAAGCTTAGAGCCTAGAGATTACAAAATTTGGGCTTGTGATCAATAGGTTTTTACCATTTTTTATAATCAAAGTGATAAAAGGTGCAATGTTTGTAAATAAAAAATTGTTAAATTGGGATTAGTGTACATTCCCATCGAAGACGATGGGAATGAAGAATAGAAGTATAGTCTTAGTTGCAACTCTCTCCACTTCTATCTTGATAATCTTCGGGTAGAACTTCTATGTTTTGCCATTATTTTAAGGTAGCGACTGACCCCTGATGCCGTTTATGTTTATACTTTTCTTTAAAAAATCATAAATCACTTTTTTATTATTTGCTAAACCTAGACTTGAATAATATAATATGGCATTCCATATATTATGATGTAGCAAATATTCTAACCGATAATCAAAATTATTTAAACTTTTTCGATCTATATTTGGTATGCTTTGAAAGGGAAGGTAGTCATTTATTGTTAAAGATGATAATAATTTATCTTTTTGGAGTATTTTAATGTCTAAACTATATAATCTTTGAGTTTCATGATAATCAATGATAATTTTTTTATCATATGATTTTGTCCAAGAAAATGCTATCCCTTGATTGCCTAATATATAGGGGATTAAGTTACTTCTGTTAATTCGTGGAAACTCCCAATACCCACACATACAGCCTTCATTGAAACCAAAAGATAAAAAATCAAATTTATTGTATTTAATGGGAATATTTTTTGCATTAGTGTTTATTTCTATAAATTCTTTGTTCTTTACATTTAATTTTTTATTAAATATTTCATTAACATTTCTATCTTGACCTAAAAAACTTTTGCCTAAAACGAGAAGATTTGTATTCAAACCTACAATGATTGATATAAAAATAAAAATAGATATTTTCACAATGATTGAGTACTTTTTTAATGGAAGCAAAGTCATGATAATTAGTGTAGTTAAAGCAACAAGATATGTTGGAAATATATGTATAAATAATATGAAAGATAAAAGCCAAGGCATCCCAAGTGTAAAAATTGTTCCTAGAATAATTAAAAGAGTATTTAAAAATATTGTTTTCCCCGAGAATTGTTTGATAGTCAAATATGTAAGATAAGAAAGAACTAAGATGGGATAAAATATATAAAAAGTTGTAATTGCCGGTAAAAATAGAGCCATAGCAAGAGAGATAAATAATATTATTGATAGCAAAAGAAGCTTTGTTTTTGATGACAATTTGTCTAACATTGTTTATTCCTCTTTTAGAACTTGTTGGATTTATGTTTCAAAAACTGGTATCAAGGGCTTAGTGTTTAACTTTTAACTTTTTTACTATTTTTGATACTGCAGAACAAGTAAGTCCTAAATGCTTTGCTATCTCACTTTGCATAAAACCATCTTGGATAGCTTTTTGGATAGCTTCA
>JALVXV010000281.1 GCA_027038235.1 Campylobacterales bacterium
AGTTAAAAACTTCAGCAACTACTCGTCTATTTTTCTCCAATCCCTCTTTTGTTTTATTGTCATATAGTGGAGTTGTCTCTCCAAAACCCATAGCAGCTACATGACTTTTAGCAAGACCCATTTTTCGTAAAATATTCATAACCTTAACCGCCCTCTTTTGGGATAGATTATAGTTATATACTGCATTAGAGAGATTGTTTGTATGACCCTCTATCACTGCATATAGATCTGTTTTTTGAATAAAATTCTTAAATTCGCGAATCTTATCCAACTCCTTTTTTTGATCGACAAATTTTGTCGAACCATTCTTAAACTTTACATTTAACTCTTTAACCATTATACAATCATCACTAGCATTTATGCTAACAACAAGAGCAAACATGGCTAAAAAAGTAAACAGTAATCTTCTCATGGCATTCCTTTTTGTTTAGATTTCGATTACATTTTACAAAATTATTTATTAAATTATTATTATATAGTTTCACATAGTTTAAATTATTATCAAAAAGATAGCATTTTGTTACTAATGGTAAAAAATAATCCCAAATTTTGCAATAGAGTTTATTGTAGTAGTGCTTATGCTTGAAGATTAGAGGTTTTTAAAAAAGTTGAAGGCTTATCTACAAGGTGTTAAGTCGAAACTTTTTTGAATGCCTATAACTTCAATGATGAGTGCTAATATAATGAAGTCTATTGCAAAATTTGGGATAATGAAAATATTGTAGGGCATTACCTATTATTGGAGATGCCCTTTAGATAGTTGTAAATAGATTTTTTATCATATTAGCATACTCTATCAAATCTTTTTCACTATCTTTGCCCTCTTTGAAAAGTTTGTGCAATCTATTTAAATTTCGTAGAGTTTTTAGCTTGACATCTTCACCTTTTAATTTGATTGTTATCTCTTTTTTATTGGCATGGGTAGTGTGTAGTAAAGTTTTTGCATAAGTTACTGCTCTATTTAACAGAACAAATCCAAAACTATGATCTTCTATGGGGCCGATTTGTACTTTTTGATGGCTTATATATTTTATTTTGCTTATCTCTTCATATCCATAGATGGAGCCTACAAAACCTACACCAGCACCAATAAGCGAACCCAAAAAGAAGCTATGTCCCAAAGCAGCTAAATCTATCGCACCACCGATAGTAGCACCAGATATCGTTGAGATTAAGATCAATTTTTCTCTATCTAGTCCAAATATTTCTCTGGATTTTTCACTAAAAATATCATACTCAAGCTCACTGCTTTGTACACTAAAATAGCTATTTGTAAATCTTAACTCTTTTTTAATATCATCAAAGACTCTTTGTTCAAATTTTTTGATATTTGATTTAAACTCTCTTTCTAAACTCTCTTGATTGGAGTTAAAAGGGTGCAGACTTTTGATGATTTTAAAATGTAACACCTCTTTTATATATTGAGCAATTTTTAATGAGACATTCTCTATCATTTGATTTTTATACTCTTCTAAGATAGCTATAGCCTCCTCTATCGCTTTAGAGTTTTTTATATCTACATAAGATAAAGCCTTTAAAAGCTCTACATGCTCTTT
>JALVXV010000282.1 GCA_027038235.1 Campylobacterales bacterium
AATATTTCAAAGATAAAAGATGAGTATTTTGAGGCTAAAAAAGCAGGAGTTGATACAAAGATAAATCTTATAGGCATCATTACATATATCGCCTTTTCAAAGGCAGTCGATTTTGAAGATAGATTTGCTATATTTGATAAGTTATTATTGCTCTATGAAGAGCTAATAAGAGAGATATCGCTATTTGATAGTGAAGTGGTGGTGCAATTTGATGAACCTTTATTTGCTAAAGATGTAACCTCAAAGGAGTTATCGCTCTTAAAGATAGCCTATGAAAGGCTTTCTAATGTTAGTCAAAATGTTAAAATTGCTGTTGTAACATATTTTGAACACTCCTGTGAAGCTGCTAAAGTTTTATCTCATACCAATATATGGGCTTTGGGGCTTGATTTTGTATATGGTGAGAAAAATTTAGAGGTTTTAGAGGAGATTAAAAAAAGCGACAAGATAGTTATCGCTGGGGTGATTGATGGTAGAAATGTGTGGGTAAGCGATATAGATAAGAAGTTAAATTTATTGGAAAATATATCAAAAATTATACCAAAAGAGAGGCTTATTATCTCCACAAGTTGTTCGCTTTTGCATGTTCCATTTACTTTAAAATATGAGAAAAAACTAAGTAAAGATATAAAAGAGTGGCTTAGTTTTGCCCTTGAAAAACTTGATGAATTAAATATCATAACCAAGCTTTTTTTTGAGGGTGAAAACTCTTTAGATGAGGAGCAAAAAGAGCTTTTAGCTAAAAATAGAAGAGCTATACATTTTAGGGCAACTTCAAGTAAAATTCACAACAATAAAGTGAAAAAAAGAGTTGAAGCTATCAAAAATTTTGATAGAGATCTGCCTTTTAAAGAGAGGATAAAACTACAAAAAGAGGCACTAAATCTTCCTCTTTTGCCCACAACAACCATAGGTTCATTTCCTCAAACTAGTGAACTAAGGAGTATAAGAAGAGAGTATAAAAACTCCACTATTTCAAAAGAGCAGTATGATGAGTTTATTAAAAAATATATTGATGAGTGTATAGCTTTTCAAGAGGAGATAGAGCTTGATGTCTTAGTTCATGGTGAACCTGAGAGAAATGATATGGTGGAGTACTTTGGAGAGATGTTAGAAGGTTTTGCATTTTCTCAAAATGGCTGGGTGCAAAGCTATGGTAGTAGATGTGTAAAACCACCTTTACTATATGGAAATGTCTCAAGAGAAGCTGCTATGACAGTAGGGTGGATAACTTATGCTCAAAGTAGGACTAAAAAAGTTGTAAAAGGTATGCTTACAGGTCCTGTTACTATACTCAACTGGTCATTTGTAAGAGATGATCAACCAAGAAGTATCACAGCCAAAGAGATAGCTTTAGCGATAGCAGATGAGATAGATGATCTCCAAAAGGCAGGTATCAAAATCATCCAAGTAGATGAAGCAGCTTTTAAAGAGGGTTATCCTTTAAGAGGTGCAAATATAAAAGAGTATGAAAAGTGGGCAGTAGAAAGCTTTAAGATATCTACTTCAGTAGCCAAAGCTAAAACTCAGATACATACTCATATGTG
>JALVXV010000283.1 GCA_027038235.1 Campylobacterales bacterium
GTTTTTATTACCGCAAATAAACTCTACTCCAAATCAGCAGGTATTGTTTTGCTAGTTGTATTGGGACTTGTCATACAAAACAGTCTCCAATAGGAGCCTTCGGCTAGAAAGCAAAAACCCCAAATCCCAAATCCCAAATCCCAAATCCTACATCCCAAATCCCAAATCCTACTTTCTAATATATCCCAATTCAAGCAATTTATCATATATTTTTGAGACTATATCACCTGCAGCATGTCCACCATGGCCTCCATGCTCAACTAAGACTACTACTGCATATTTGGGATCTTTATATGGTCCATAGGTGCTTAGCCAAGCATGAGATCTTTTAAAATACTCCAATTCACTCTCTTTCATTCTTCTTTTTTCCTCTTGAGGAATCCCTACAACCTGTGCGGTTCCTGTTTTACCAGCAAGTGTAATCTTTGTATTTATATAATTTGTAGCAGTACCATGAGGAGAGTTACAAACCTCATACATAGCTTTTCTTATTATTTTTATATATCTTAACTCTTCTTTGGAAAAAATAGCTCTATTTTTAAAAGAGATATTTTTATCTCCTATCTTTTTTATAAAGTGAGGAGCAACAGTATGACCAGTAGCTATCATAGCTGTATATCTTGCTACTTGCATTGGAGTAACTAAAAAGTAGCCCTGCCCTATGGATGAGATAATGGTCTCACCCTTAAACCATGGCTTTTTATATCTAGCAAGTTTCCATTTTCTTGAGGGCAATATACCTCTTGATTCACCAAAAAGATCAACCCCAGTTTTTTGACCAAAACCAAATCTATCTAAAACTTTTGAGATATTATCTATCCCTACTTTTAAACTTCCCTTATAAAAGTAAACATCACAACTCTCTCTAATAGCTTTGGTGATATTTACATTGCCATGACCATCCTTTTTCCAGCATCTAAACTTTCTATTTCCAAGTTCAATATACCCTTTATCATGAAAAATTGTACTCTTATTTATATACTTGCTATCCAAAAAGGATAGACCTACACCCGGTTTTACAATAGAACCGGGAGGATAAAGTCCATTTATCAATTTATTGGTAAATGGGTGGTCAAAATCAGTTGAAATCTTTCTCCACTCTTTAAAGCTTATCCCATTTACAAATTTATTAGGATCAAATCCCGGATATGAACCAGCTGAAAGTATGGAGCCATCTTTAACATTCATAACTATTACAACTCCACTTTTACCTTTAAAAAGTTCAGAGATATACTCCTGCAACCTTACATCTATACTTAAGGTTATATTTTTTTTAGTAGGGTTAACCTTTTTAAGAACCTTTATCTCTTTATTATATGCAGAAACTTCGCTTACTTTTATACCAGCTTCCCCTTCAAGCACTTTGTTATAATACTTCTCTATAGAGCTTTTTCCTATATATCCTGTTAAATTTGCAACATAATCACTTCTAACATCTTTTATATTTGCCTTTGCAACATATCCTAAAACATGAGAGAGTATCTCTCCATAGGGATAAAATCTTTTTGAAGCTGGAACAATTTTCATATAATCAT
>JALVXV010000284.1 GCA_027038235.1 Campylobacterales bacterium
GATTTGATAAGATAGGCTAACATTAGCAAAAATGCCGGTTTAAATAGTTCTGAGGGTTGGATAGTAAAATTGACAAATGGTATCTCAAGCCATCTTCTAGCTCCCAATTTAACAACACCAAAAAAATCAACACTAACAAGTAAAATAATACCTGCCCAATATAAAAAAGGAATAAGCCAGTCAACTTTTCTAATAGGCATGATAAAGGCGACAAAAAAGGCAATAAAACCTATACTAAAATAGACAAGCTGCTTATATGCAAGTGTTTGATTTGCCTCTTTTACTAGGTAAAATGATAAAATGACTATCGGTATGACCAAAATAGGTATAACAAAGTCAAAATGTGTTAAAATTCGTCTATCAATTTGCAACAAAAGTTAGCCTTATTAAGAGCTAAGAGCTAAGAGCTAAGAGCTAAGAGCCTCATTTTGACTCTATGCTCTTAATCCTGTAGCTCTTGGCTTATTGGATTTTTTAGTTTAATTATACATAAAAAGGGATAAATTGGAGTTTATATCACAAAGTGGAAGAGTTGATAAAGTTTTACAACAGCACTTAAAAACTACAAGAAATCAAGTAGAGCATTTTATAAAAGAGGGCAATATAAAGGTTGATGGAAAAGTTGTAACAAAATGTGGATATAAACTAAAAGGTGGAGAAAAGATAGAGTATGATATAAAAAAAGCAGAGCAAAAAAAAGAGTATAAGATAGACTTTGATGTAGAAAAACTATATGAAGATGAGGATATTCTTATCATAAATAAGCCACCCTTTTTGACAGTACACCCAGCTTTAAGTGTAAAAGAGCCAACTCTTGTAGATTGGTTAAAAAAGGAAGATATCTCACTCTCAACCATAAGTGGCAAAGAGAGACATGGCATAGTTCATAGGATTGATAAGCAAACAAGCGGAGCTTTGGTGATAGCAAAAAATAATGAAGCTCATCTTGCTCTTTCAAAACAGTTAGAAGATAAAAGCATGGGCAGATACTACCTTGCTATCATTGATACCCCTTTAAAAGATAATATAATAGTAGAAAAAAGTATAGCAAGAAATAGAAAAAATAGACTTAAAATGGCTATAGATGAAAAAGGAAGAGTTGCAAAGAGTGCCTTTTTAAAACTTACAACTTCCAAAACAGAAAAAAGTGAATTAATTGCAGCAAAACTTTTTACAGGAAGAACACACCAAATAAGAGTTCATCTAAATGCTATCTCTCGACATATTTTAGGTGATGATTTATACGGTTTTAAGAGCAAAGAGGGTAAAATAAAAAGAGTAATGTTACATGCTTATATCATCTATCTTGTTCATCCAAGAAACAACAAGAGGATAGTTGTAAAAGCACCTTTGTTAGATGATTTTAGAGAGGTTTTAGAAAAAAAATTTATAATGGAGAGAGTATATGAAAAGATTGATGTTGATTATATCATCCATAGTTTTGACACTATTTTTTAGTGCCTGTCAAAATGTAGTACCTACACCACCAAAAAGGGTAGTAGATCCAAATATGCCAAGAGTTAAAAATATCAAGATATTAACAGATATGACTGAGATAGCTTTTGAGTGGAGTGCTGTATATACTGCAAATATAAAGGGGTACCATATATATAGATCAGATCCTTTAAAAAAGGATGGCAAACTGCACTTGATAGCTACTATTGATGATAGATATGTATCTCACTATGTTGATACAAAATTGATTCCAGGAACTACATATTATTATAGGATATCCACATTTGCTAAAGAAAATAGGGAGTCTGCACCTAGCAATGTAGTAGAGGCTAAAACTCTACCTTTGTTATCCTCAGTTCCATTTATAAAAGCTATTTCTGGTTTGCCTCATAGGATAAAGATCATATGGAGACCCCATCCAAGTCCTAGAGTGGAGGCATATATCATACAAAGAAATGATCTTACTGATCTTAAATGGAGTGATATAAAGACAATAGAGGGAAGGTTAAATGCTGAATATATTGATAAAGGTTTAAAGGATAATAAAAGTTACAGATATAGAGTAAAGGTTAAAACTTATGATGGTATCATCTCTACTCCAAGCGATGTAGTAGAGGGCAATACAAAGCCTCTACCTCCGATGGTATCATCTCTAAAAGCAAGTAGAGATCTTCCAAAGAGGATAGAGGTTACTTGGCAAAAAAGTCCAAAAAAGGATGTTGTATATTATAATGTCTATAGAGCTATAACACCATATCTTTTTTATAAATATTTAGCAAAGACAGCTGATAATAAATTTGTTGATATGATAGGTGAAGATGGAGTTGCTAGATATTATAAAGTAACAGCAGTTGATAATGAAGGGCTTGAGTCCTTAAAGCAAGAAAATCCTGTCATGGGAACAACACTAAAAAAGCCTGAAAGTCCAGTCTTGGTAGATGTTTCAATGGATGGAAATTATGTAAAGATAGTATGGAAAAGGGGTGATAATAGAGCAAAGAAATATACTGTAATCAAGACTTTTAATGAGGGATTTTCTTCAAAAAAGATAAAGTATGTAAATATATATAGCAATACCTATATAGACAAGGAGATTGTTCCTGGAAAAAGCTATTCATACTCTGTTATAGCAGTAGATAAGTATGGCATAGAATCTAAACCAGCAGAGGAGATTAGTATAGATGTGCCAAAAAGAGGATAGTCTAAGCTAATGCCCAATGTTCACACAAAAAAGGGTGTTTTACTCGATTTGCCATATAAATTTAATGGTTTTGCTTTTGAGTTTATAGCTAGGTCAAAATATGACAACTTGATATTGGTTAGATGTGAGGATGAAAGTTTTTTTTTATCTCTAGTTGAAAAGGATGAGAAGTTTTTAATAAAAGCTGATAAATTAACAAGACCAACAAATGTAAAAATTTTACAAGATGCCATGAAGGCTTTTGTTGAAAAAAATAGTTTAGCCATCACCTTTTCGACTATAAATTCAAAAAAGAACCATTTAAAAAGGAGATCTAAATTTTTAAAGGATATTAAAGATTTTATAGGATTTAAAAGTAAAAGTGATTTTGAGATAGAGATAGGTTTTGGAAGTGGAAGACATTTATTGCATAAAGCTAAGGAAAATTCACAAAAGATTTTTCTGGGCATTGAGATACATAAGCCCTCAATAGAGCAGGTTTTAAAGCAGTGTCAGTTACAAAATATTGAAAATATTATGATATTGGATTATGATGCCAGGATAGCACTTGAGGTGCTAGAATCAAATAGTGTCGATAAAATTTATGTACATTTTCCAGTACCTTGGGATAAAAAACCCCACAGAAGAGTGATAAGTAGGGATTTTTTAGAAGTTACTTTAAGGATTTTAAAAAGGGGTGGGAAATTGGAGCTTAGAACTGATAGTGAAAACTATTTTAGATATGCTTATGAACTATTTTTATCTTTAAATAGGTGTGATTTTAGTGTAAAAAAAAATATAAATATAGAAGTATCTAGCAAATATGAAGATAGATGGAAAAAGATGAAAAAAAATATATATGAAATCAATTTGACAAATTTAGAAAACTCTAGCAAAAAGGAGATTTGTGAGATTGAGGATTTTGATATAGAGGTTGATTTTAAAAGGATATATAAAAACTTTACCAATAAAACTATAAAAAAAGATGGATATTTTGTTCATTTTGAAAATATTTATAAGATTGATAATAATTCAGGTATTTTAAAGCTCTCCTTTGGAGCATATGATAGGGCTGAACATAAATATTTGCTTATTGAAGGTGGTAGGGCATCCTATCTTCCAAATAGAGTTTTGCCAATATGGCAAAATAGAGAGTCAAACAAAGTAGTGGCTACCTATTTAAAAGGATTTTTAGATGAATGAAGAGAAAAGTAGTGTAATCGTAGCTGAAAATCTTTCGCTCTCATATAAAAAAAATGAACCAATTTTGCAAAATATTACTCTTAATGTAAAGACAAAAGATTTTATATTTATAACCGGAAAAAGTGGTAGTGGCAAATCAACTTTTTTAAAGTCTCTTTATGCAGCTTTGCTACCAAGAGAGGGGAGGTTAAATGTATGCGGAATAGAGTTGAACAATATTTCAGCCTCCAATAAAAATTTTCTAAGAAAGCATTTAGGAGTGGTTTTTCAAGATTATAAACTCATAGATAGCTGGACGATAGAGAAAAATGTAATGCTTCCTCTATTTATAGCAGGTTTTTCAAAGGATGTATGCCTCTCACAAGCCCACAAACTTTTAAAACATGTAAAGCTTTTACATAAGGCTGATAAGTATCCTCTTGAACTTAGTGGTGGGGAGCAACAACGAGCAGCTGTAGCAAGGGCATTAGCACACAATCCTGTCCTTATCCTTGCTGATGAGCCTACAGGTAATTTAGATGATTATTCAAGCGGTGTTATATGGGGTTTGCTAAAGGGTGCAAATGAACAGCTTGGAACTACTATAGTAACTGTTACTCATAGAATACCCTCACTCTTAAGGGTAGGCTATAGGCACTTTATTATTGAAAATGGAGGCATGGATGAAATTTGTTAGATACCATATTTCCATAATACTACCTCTGTTTTTACTACTTTTTTCTATTGAGAGTTTCTTTGTTTTAAAGGGGGTTATAGATAATTATGAAAAGAGATTGAGTAGTGAATACTCTATAGTAGTAGTATCAAAAGTACCATTGGATGAGAAGAGTATCAAAAAAGATATAAAATATTTTTACTCTATGAAACTAAGTGATATCGATAGTTTAACCAACTCTCTTAAAAGTAGTATAGGAGATAAAAATCTCCAAAAGTTAAAAAATGCCCTCCCTCTTTTTTATTCGATAAAGTTAGAACATTTACCAACTCAAGAAGAGATAGATGAACTTAAAAGTAGATTGCTAAAATATACAGGAGTAGAAAAGGTCGCTACATTTAAAAAAAGTTATAATAAATTTTACAATTTTTTACTCTTTGATAAAACATTGTTAAAATATTTTACAGTTTTAGTTATGATTATTGTACTTTTGCTTATTATAAAACAGGCTGAAGTATGGATATTTGAGCATAAGCAAAGATTTGAGATCATGTCGATACTTGGGGCTCCATTTTGGATGAAGAGTGCCATGCTTTATAGAGTAGTGATAGTTGATGCCATCATTAGCTCAATAAGTGTTTGGGCGATATTCTTTTATCTCTTAAATAGTGCAAAATTTATCTCATATTTTGAAAAGATGGGTGTTAAACTCCCAGAATTTAACTGGCTAAAAGAGGGAGGAGTGCTTTTGGCAATAGGCATAGTCGTCTCTATTGTATCAGTAACTTTTGCAATTTTACAACTCAATAAAGAAGAGCAAATTTGATAAGAGTAACCCTTTTTACAATTTTTACTATAGTGGCTTTATTTTCGGCAAATATAGATAGCTCTATTAAGAAAAACAAAAAAATCTTAAAGGTTAAAAAGAGCAGAGCCATAAAGATAAAAGATAAACTTGAAGAGATTGCAACAAGCATAGATAAGAAGAAAAAAGAGATGGCAAATATCGAACTGAAGATAAAAAAGACAAACGACTTTCTTATAAAGCAACAAGATGAGTATGCAACAAAGCTTAAAGAGTTACAACAATTACAAAAAAATATAGCCTCGCTAAATCAGATAAAAAGTAGTACCCAAAGAGAAATTGTAGATATCATCTCAAAAGAGCTTTCAGTAGATATTGTATCAAAGCAGGATAGTTTTGATAGCTTAGATGAGATTGTTGCAACACAGAGCATAAAGATTTTAAGTAGAATTTTGCAGGAAAAGTTTAATAACATAAAGCAAAAATATATCAAAACCAATAGAAAAATAGGCACCATATCATCAAGAATTAAAGAGTTGAAAAAATATATAAATAGTATGCAAAAAAAGAAAAAATTACTCTCGCAAATGAAACTAAAAAGAGTACAAAGTATAAAATATCTAAAAAATAGAAAAATTGCTTATGATAGAAAATTAAATAAGATCATAAATGAACAAAATGCTATCAAGCAGACACTAAATAGGCTTAATATATTAAAACTAAATTATCAAAAACGAAAAAGGAATCTTAAAAGGATTAAGATAAAAAATATCAATAACCAAACAGTTAAAAAGGTGGGTAATTCTTATCAAAAGTCAAAGACAGTTAAATATACAGGAGCAAAAACCATATCCCCATTATCAAACTTTTATATAAAAAGAAAGTATGGAGAGTATTTTGATCCAATTTATAAGATAAAGATTTTTAATGAGTCTGTAACATTAAGGTCAATGATAAAAAATGCAAAAGTTAAAAATGTTTTAAATGGAAAAGTTGTCTTTGCCAAATCAACTCCGATGTTAGAGAATGTAGTTATTGTAGAGAATCAAAATGGGATTCACACCATATATGCACATCTATCTAAGATAGCACCAACTATAAAAAAGGGGGTTAAGATAAGAAGGGGGTATGTAATTGGAAGGGTAAAAGATGATCTCATTTTTGAAGTTACACAAAAAAATGCTCATATAAATCCACTTGATTTGATAAGATTTTAATGAAATTTTTAGTAAAATGTGCAATTTTATAAGGCAGGAGAAAAAATGAACAAAAGGGTGCTTGTAAAGTTTTCCGGCGAAGCATTGGCTATGCAAAATGGTTTTGGTATCGATACTAAGATATTAAAATTTATTGCTAAAGAGATAAAAGAGCTTGTCCAAAACGACATAGAGGTTGGTATTGTAATAGGTGGAGGAAACTTCATAAGAGGTGTAAGTGCTGCTAAAGATGGTATCATACAAAGAACTAGTGGGGATTATATGGGGATGTTAGCAACTGTCATAAATGCAGTGGCTATGCAGGAGGCCTTAGAGTATATGGGTCTTCAAGTAAGAGTTCAAAGTGCTATAAAGATGGAGCAGATATGTGAAACTTTTATAGTTAGAAAAGCAAACAGACACCTAGAAAAGGGAAGAATTGTAATATTTGCAGCAGGTACAGGCAACCCCTTTTTTACAACAGATACTGCTGCTACACTAAGAGCTATTGAGATTAAGGCATCTATGATAATAAAAGCCACAAAAGTTGATGGAGTATATGATAAAGACCCAAACAGATATAGCGATGCAAAAAAGCTTGATAGGTTAAGCTATGATGATGCATTAAAAGATAATATAAAAGTAATGGATGATACATCTATTGCTTTAGCAAAAGATAACTCTCTGCCTATTGTTGTTTGCA
>JALVXV010000285.1 GCA_027038235.1 Campylobacterales bacterium
TCAAGATGCTCTTTTATATCTTCATTGCTTAAAAGTGCTTTTACATACTTTAAAAATACCTTTTCAAGCTCTGCTTTTGCACTATCTTTTAATTTTGCTTTTGCCTTATCAAAGAGTATAGAGGATGAAAATCTCATGCTACCTGTCTTTGGATCTATCTCTATATTGCTACCTAAAGCCTTTTTTAATTCAGCTATTACCTTTATGCGAATCCCTGTAAGGCTCTTTATTCTCTTTTTTGTCTTTCTAAGATCTGCTACAAGTCTATCATACCTAGTCTCTTTTTCTCCTAATTCATTAAGAAGCTTTAACAACTCTTTATCTTTGAGATCTACTTTACTTTTTGTATCGGTAAGCTCATTTGAGAGAATTAAAACCTTACCTTCATAATCTTTTATCTCTCTCTCTTTTTCAAGTAGCGAGGCATTTACATCATTGATAACATTTTGAAGAATTATCACTTTATTACTAAAAGAGGCAAGTTGAGTATTTTTCTCTAAAAGTAGCTTTTTTAGCCTCTTTATCTCATCATTTTTAAGCTCAAGTGCTGTTTTATTTTTTTTAAGTTTTGATTTGTTTGAGAGAAGATCGCTTTTTAAGAGGATAGATTTTGTTACTATCGCACCGATAAGAAGTATAAATACAAATAGCAATCCTGCCATCAAATCTGCATAAGATATCCAAAAATTTGTACTCTCATTATCCCTTTTTAGAAAACTCATATCCTAACTTTTTAGCTGCTTTAGTACCTCTTTATGGTACTGTTCGATCACTGAAAATACCTTCTCTATCTGTTCATCAAGCAAAAATCCAAAATCAGCCAATTTCACAACTATATCAGCTATCTCCTTATCAACTTTTTCAAAATTTTTCTCTATACCACTTGATAATTTGGTATCTACACTCTCAATGGCTTGTTGTAGGCTATTGGTAGCAGTTGTAAAATCCTTCAATGTTTCATCTATCTTTATGGTAGCTTTTAGAGCATTTTCACTGTGATAGACCTCTTTAATAGAGTTTTCAAAATCACTTATTACATTTTGCATATCTGAAGTAATCTTCTCAAAACTATTTGTAGTCTTATCGACAATGATTTGAAAATCTTTTATATATCTTTGGTTTAAATTTTTTATCATATCGATACTAAAGGCCTCTTTTAGTGTTTCAACTATTTTATTATTGCTCTCTTGGTCTAAGAGAAATTTATACTTTTGCAACTCACTTTCTGTCCATATTCTCTTTTGATATAGATTTTTTATATGAACAAGCAAAGCATTAATCTTGCTAACACCCCTTTTTTCAAAAAATATCCACCACAAAGATAAAAATATACCATATATTGATGCATAAAAAGCAGTCCCTACTCCACTTAGCAGCAGAGTTATCTCATGATCTAGGGCATCAGTACTCTGTACTGAAAAATTTGGCATAGATATAGCAATAGCTATAAAAGTTCCCAAAATTCCTAGCATTGGAAAGATTGTTGAAGCAACGGTAGAAAAATTATCATTTCTTAACTTTGATATCTCACTTTCTAAAAATTGTTCAATGTCTGCAAGAGATTTAGTTTTGCCATTGATTTCTAGCTCATTATTTGCTAAAAACTCTTTTAGTCTCTCTTGCATCTGATAAAAAGAGTTTCTAAATTTACAAGCAGTATAATTTGCATTGTGTCTAATAAAAAAGATAAAGATAAAGAAAATAAATCCCAAAATAAGTAGAGTATGAAGTTCTACTTTCAAAGAGAGATAGCCTAAATAACTAACAACTAGTGCTAAAAAAAGTAAAAAAGGAACAGAAAATATCACTATAAAATTCCCAGCACACCCCTTTTTTTCCTCATTTGGTAGCATATAAACTCCTAAATACTAACTAAAAAATGCATCTACCACTTTGTCTATCTTTTCATTAAGCACATGCTCTCTTACAGGTTTCAAGATAAAATCATACACCCCTTTTTCAAATGCATCATGCTTTTTTGATTCATCAGTTGTAAGAACAATTACAGGGATCTCTTTCCACTCATCATTTGCAAAAAGATTATCCAAAAATTTCAATCCATCCATTATCGGCATAACCATATCCAATAGTATTAGATTGATACACTTGTTCTCTTTTAGCTTCTCTAAAGCCTCTAAGCCATTGGAAGCTTCAACTACTTTGTTTACATGGCTATTTTTTTTCAAAATAGAACTAACTAGCTTTAGATTGATAAAATCATCATCAACCGAAAGTATATTTATCTTACTCATGCTCTACCTTATATATATTTTTCTAAAATCTCTCTTACTCTTTTTTTATTGATGATATTATCCATAATCTCATCAACCTTACTCAAATCCTCATCTTTGTCGTTATCTTGCGATGTTACAAGCTCTACTACAAAAGTTTTTTCACCCCTTTGCTTATCCATCTTTTGAATCTTCTCAATTATATCATTGCTATCAACAAACTCTATATCCTTGTCAAAAAATACAACTTTATACCTATTGCTCTCCATATTCATTAAAAATTCATCAAAATCATAAACACGATCTGTACTATAGCCCATCTTTTCTATCATATTTGATAAAATTTTTGCCTCTATTTTATTGTTTTTATAGACTAGGACATCTTTTGTTGTTGTAGCTATATTCTCTTTTGTATTTAGCTCCTCTTTTTCAAGTTTCTCCTCACTAGTGGCACTCTTTTGAATATCATCTAAATCTTCATCAAGATTATTGTAGGTATTTTTATGTTTTGCCTCCTTGTTACTTTCATCTTTTGTATTGTCATTATCGGCTTGATAGTTTAAAAATAGCTTCAAGACCTTAACAATATCCTCCTTCTTAAGAGGTTTAGATATATATTCATCAAGCCCTTCTGACAAAAATGCCTCTCTATCTCCTGGTAAAGCATTTGCTGTAAGAGCTACTACTGGAGTATGCTCTAAGCCATTTTCTTTTTCATATGCAAGTATCTCATGAGTAGTCTCAATTCCATCCATAACAGGCATCGATATATCCATAAAAACTATATCATACTTTTTCTTTTTAAACATTTCAAGAGCCTCTTCCCCATTGTTTGAGATCTCTACCTTTAAGCCAAGGCTTGTTAATGTTTTTTCTATTAGTTTTTGATTGATGGCATTATCCTCTGCAATAAGTACCTCTATCTCACTTGGATCCTTTTGTTGGGTTGGTAAGTTATCTTTTTTACTCTCTTTATCTTCACCATCTATTTTTATTTCCTCTGCTATCTCACTCTTGATATCATGCTCTATCTTTTCAGGCTTAAGCTCCTCTTTTACCTCTACTTCTGCTATATTCTGCTTTGTTTCTGAAGTTTTTATCTCAGCCTCTAAAGACTCTATCTCCTCTTGTATATCCTCTTTTGGAGTCATAGGCTCCTTCGTAGAACTCTCTAATTCGACATCTAAAGGCTCTATCTCTCTTTGTTTTATAAATGATGCTGTTTGCTTAATCTGCTCTTTATGCTCCTCTTTAATAAGCTCCTCTTTAGCTATAGAAATATCCTCTTCCTCTGCTACTTCTGGTTTTATCTCCTCTGTTTTACTCTTTAAAACCTGCTTTACATCTGCATTGGCATTAGCTAACCCCTCTTCAAATCCACTATAAAAATCACTTCCCTCATCAAAAGTAACTTTTAACTTTTTGATACCATCATCTTTGTCTATTTTTAAAGTATCTTCCTTCTCTTTTTGTTTCTCTTGATTTGTATCTTCACTAACATTATCGCTATCATCATTACTACTCTGTTTATTTTCACTCTCTTTGAGGTATCTTTTTCCTGTAAACATTTGCAAGATAGCCTCTATGCTAGAGCTCTTTATAGGTTTAGTTATATACTCATCAAACCCCTCACTTAAAAATCTCTCTCTATCACCCTTTAGAGCATTTGCTGTAAGTGCTACTATAGGAGTATGTTTAGTGCCAGTATTTATCTCTTGGCTAAGTATAGCATGAAGAGCCTCTATACCATCCATAACCGGCATTGCTATATCCATAAATATGATATCAAATTTTCTATTTTTTACCATATTTAGGGCCTCTTGCCCATTATTTGCTAGTGTTACTTCTGCATTATAGTTTTCAAGGGTTCTTTTTATAAGTTTTCTATTTATATCATTATCTTCAGCCACTAGTATTTTAAGTTTGCCACCGATCTCTTCACTCTGCTCTTCCTCTTTTGAATGCACATGTTCATCTTGCACGATATGAGGCTTCTTGATTTCAAAACCATGCTCTTTAGAAGGGATCTGCTCATCTGCCCCTTCGTATGATGTCATTTGTGGTTGAACTTTTTCTACTTTTGGTAAAAGCTCCTTTTGGTTTTTAAGTATATTTGCAAGTTTGGTAACATTTACAGGCTCATATAGAGCTTTTAAATAATCAGTAGTATATTTGCTCGAAATTGATTGCATAGAGGATTTAAGTATTACAATCCCAGGAATTGGTATATGTTTATACTCCTCTATCTCACTATCATCAATATAGTCAACATCCAAAATTACAAAGTTGATATCTTTTCTACTTGTTAAATTTTTTATATCTTTATTGTTGTAAAAATAGATCACATCACAACCAAAATAATTTAGATAGTCATACACATATTGAGTATGATACTTCTTATCCTTTTCACTTGCTAAAAGTGCACACTTAAACTCTGTAAACTCATTTTTAAAGTTAAATTCCCCTGAAGGAGACTCATCAAATTCAAGAGTAAAGAAAAATCTAGTTCCCTCTCCAACCTTACTCTCAACCTCAAGCTTACCACCCATCATAGATACAAACCTAGAGGAGATAGTAAGACCTAGACCTGTTCCCCCATATTTTCTAGTAATTGTGGAGTCAGCTTGAGAGAAGGCATCAAATATAGTCTTTAGCTTATCTTCTGATATCCCTATACCACTATCTTGTACTGAAAAATGCACCTTTGTTCTTCCAAATGCATCAACACTTCCTATTCTTTTTACCTCTACATCTATCTCGCCATCTATTGGAGTAAATTTGATAGCATTACTTATAAGGTTGATCAAAACCTCTTTGATCTTGGTAGGATCTCCATTTAGATAGTTATTAAGACTTGGATCCATAAAGAATGATAGTCGTATATTTTTCTCTGCAGCCTTTGCTCCAAAAACTTCAACCGCATTTTCAAACTCTGTAATAGGAGAGAAGAGTATCTCTTCGATCTCTATCTTATCACTCTCTATCTTTGAGAGATCCAAGATATTATTGATAATTTCCAAAAGATTTTCTGAACTCTTCTCTATAATATCAACAAAATCTCTCTCTTCACCACTTATATCTGTATTTTTCAAAAGCTCTGTAAAACCTATGATACCATTTAGCGGTGTTCTTATCTCATGAGACATATTTGCAAGGAATATACTTTTTGCCCTGCTTGCCTCAAGTGCTATCTTTTTATCCTGCTGTATTTGATCTATCGCTATCTCAATAATACGATAACCCTTTTCAATACCATCTGATGTTTGAAAATCAATCTCCTCATCAATATCTGCTAATTCTCCAACTTTATTAAATAGCTTTGCAAGCTCTTTAGTGCTTCTTTTTATATACCTATCGATAAAAAATCCCACTATCATCAACAGTAGTGAGAGAAAGAGTACACCAGCAGCTATAATCAGCTTTGGTCTTACTTCATCCTCTAGCCATTTATCAACCAATAGCCCTACATTAAAACCGATCATATCATTAGCTCTATTTAATAGATCTATCTTTTGTGTCCATAAGCTAAACCAGGTTTGAGGAGTTATCTGATAGTAGCCTATATCACCACCCTCAATGATATTTATCTTTGCCTTTACCAATTTAGCATATAACTTTTTTGCATTTGGATTATGAATAAGAGAGAAAAGCTGATTTTTCAAACTCTTATTATTGATATTTATATTTATATCCCTTAGATCAGCTTGGGCAAAGTTTCTAATCCACTTTGAAAACTCCTCAGTTGATAGGGGTTTAGCTCTAGAGATAATGTATGAGATAAACCCTCTTTCTCTTCCGCTTTTATCCATCCTTCGAAAGAGATCAGTTTCCAAAGCAACTTCATCTACTATCTCTGGCTTTGTTTGAATATCTATTATTTTTTTATAATAGCTATACATAAGAGTATTTATATTTGAATAGTAGTCAAAAAACATCTTATCAAAAGTTGTATCCAATCTATCTATAGAGTTTCTAATATTTGAAATCTGTATTAAAGCCTTAAAAACTTTTGTAATTGTTGCATCTAATGGTCTATTTTTAAAGTAGTCATTAAGCTCTTTTATACTCTTGTTGGTTAATTTTCTCTGATTTATCAATATCTTCTTTGCTAACTTTCCTTTGCTACCTATATAGGTTGCACTAAGACCCCTCTCTTTTGCTAAGTTTATTGAAAGATTCTTAAGTATTTGATTTGATTGTAGTCTATTTTTAAACTCTTGTACACCCTGATACTCTTGATAAGAGGTGTATGCAACATATGAAGATAATAAAACCAATAATACCAATGGAAAGAAACTAATAAGCTTCACACTTGAATTTGTATTTAATCTCATAAATGTCCTTTTATAATTCTCTTATACTCTTAGCAAGTATCTGCAACTCTTCTTTATAAAGATTTAGAAACTTTTCTATCTTATTATAACCTTTATTTCTTACATTTCGCTCTATAGCATTTAGTATGGGTATAAATGGGTTGAGCTTTAAATTGATACATATATTTTTAAGCTTATTTACTATCTTTAAAAGAGATTCATAATTGCTCTTTAAGATATATGCCTCCATCAACTCTAGGTCATCTTTGCTCTCAACAATAAAATCATTTAAAAGCTCTTGATAAAGCTCCTCATCTACATCATACTCCTTTTCCATCTCATTATATGATAGTTTAATACTCTCTTTAGGTAGAGTTTGCAATAACTCCTTTTCCTGCTCTTTAATATCCTCTTTAGTATCATCTTTGAGTTCAACCATCTTTTGATCAGTAAACTCTATTAGGTATGTGATATTTGAACCATTTATCTTTATAATATTTTCTATCTCATTTATAACCACTTTTGCCTCTATGGCTCTATTTTTCTCCTGTTTTATTAAAACTTTATCAATTTTCTCTTCAGAATAATTTAAAAAATCTATCCAATCATAGTGGTCAAATTTGTGTATATAGCCCTCTTT
>JALVXV010000286.1 GCA_027038235.1 Campylobacterales bacterium
TCTTTCAAAGTGCTTTGATATAGCAGGAGAAAAGCCAAGATCTTTGATATGAGGAATATCTTCGCTTTGCATTAGTATCCTCATTACAACCTTTTCGCCATAATAAGTCGGCAATATTGATACTCTAACATCCAAAGTTTTGCCTGATATTTTTACTTGAGTTCTACCATCTTGGGGCACTCTTTTTTCACTTATATCTAGGTTGGATATGACCTTTATACGACTTATTATGAGATTGACGATACCTATATCCAAATCTGCATTTTTACTCAATACTCCATCTATTCTAAATCTAACTTCACCCCTTTTTTCATGGGTCTCTATATGTATATCACTTGCTCTTTTTTTGATAGCTTGATAAAAGAGTGAATTGACAAATTTGATAATAGGTGCAGACTCTTCTGAGGATAAAATATCTGAAGATGTTCTTAAAAATTCAGTTAATGAAAACTCCTCCTCTTTATTATCCTCTTCGCTACTCTCTTGTATTGAGACTATCTCTTTATCTGCTCTTTGCTCAAGATATCTATTGTAAAGTCTTTCATAAGAGTCATTATCAAGTACAATAAAGGGATACTCTTTTTCTAACTTAGCCAAATAAGCAAGAGATTTTGATAGATACTCTTTAGAGCTACAAGCTACTTTTTTGTCCTCAATAGTTGTAAAAAGAAGATAGTGCTTTAGAGCCAAAGATATATCTATCTCCCCATCTTCGATAGGTTGCAAATCTACATCATGATAAAGCTCATAAGAAAATATATCCTGTTTCATTTTTAGTGATCATCCATCATATTATCAAACATTATATCTATATTTTTTTTAGTTTTAGGCTTATCCTTTTTAACCCTTTTTTCTATCTTAGCAAAGATATTTTTATTGTACTCTTTTTGTATCTTTCCATAAATCGCTAAAAATTTCTGCAATTTTCCTAGGCTTGAACTTTTGGAGATAATATATGGAGTTAAGATAACAACAATACTTTTTTTATCGATCATTGTCTCTTTATGCCTAAAAAGTCCACCCAAAATTGGAATATCACCTAAAAGAGGTATCTTTTGTTTACTTATTGATAGTGTATTTTGCAAAAGCCCACCTATTACGATACTCTCGCCATTTGTTACTATAACTTGAGTCTTTACCTCCTGTTTTGTTGTAGTTGGTCTATCAACATTATCTCTATCGCTTTGATCAACATTTTCTAAGATTGTATTGATCTTCAAAGTAACTTTATCATTACTAGCAACTCTTGGTTTTACTTTTAAAGTTAAACCTATATCCTCTCTTTGATAATTTGTTGTAGTTCCACTAGCATTGGTAGTCTTTCCAACAAGAAAAGATTTATTTTTACCAACATATATAGAGGATTCTAGGTTGTTTACACACAATATAGATGGGTTGGATATGGTTTTAGAGGCTCCATTGGTTTGCAAAAATGATATTGCAGCATTTAGGGCTAAATTTGCAGAAATATTGCTAAAATCACTCAAATAGCTACTAGCCTCTTTGACTATATCAAGTGCACCTGT
>JALVXV010000287.1 GCA_027038235.1 Campylobacterales bacterium
ATTCCATAAGAGTTTATATTGGCATACCCTCTTGTGATGTAAAATTTACTAACTCTTTTTAGTGTTTGTTTATAAACGACTTCGACTCTTTTTGTTTCTGATTGCTGTATAAGAGCGGCAAAATCTTTTACATCTTTATATCTTACAAAGAAAAATAGAGCCGCAGAAAATATAAAAAGTATAAAAACTAATATAATAGTTTTTGTTTTAACGGATATGGATCTAGAAAATTCATTCAAGTTCAAGTTTGTACCCTATACCGTAAATGCTTTTTATGCAATCGCTTCCTATCTTTTTTCTTATCTCTTTCACTAAAGATTTTATTGCCTCTTTTGTTGGGGATTCATAGTCCCAAAGGTACTCAAATATATCTTCAAAAGAGATAGTTTGATTTGCTCTTTTTATAAAATACTCTAAAAGTCTGCTCTCCATTTTGGATAGTTTTATATCTTTATTTCCTTCGCATACTACTTTTGTACAAGGATTGTATATACACTCTTTATTTAATTTTATGGCAATATTGCCATCAACTAACTCTAAAGCCGCCTCATTTAATGCATTTATAAATGTCTCTTTGTCATAGGGTTTTTTTAGATATTTTGTTATCTTAAGTTCAACTGCTCTCCAAAGATATTGCTCTTCGGTATGAGCTGAGAGTATGATAATGGGTATCTTTTTATCTTTTTTTCTTACTTTTTGTATCACTTCTAAGCCGTCCATATGCGGCATACATATATCAAAGATAAGAACATCATAACTCTCAAGTCCCATTTCATAAGTTGCTTCTATACCATCTTTGACAGATACAACTTTATCAAAAAAAAGCTCAAGAATTTCTGCAATATTATCTCTTATACTTTTTTCATCTTCAGCATATAAAACTTTTTTATCAGATAATATATCTAAAAGATTGTAACTATTTTGCAATTAGCTCCTCCTTTTTGTGTGGTAGTAATTATACCAAAAAAGAAGGAGATTGCTAGTTTTGAAAGTTAAACCTAAATTTTACAACAAATTCCATTGTAAAATTTAGGTTAAAAGATATTTAAAGCATAAATGGGAGTATCTTTTTTCTCTCTTTTTTCTTGTTTTTCTACTGTATCATACTTTAAGAAGCCATTTTTTCTCATAAAATGGCTTATCATCTTGATATATTTATCTCTAAGTTCAGAGTATCTTTTGAGAGTTTTTGCTGCATCAAGTCCATTATACATTTCATTTAAGAGTCTTGCTTGATACCTTTGAAATCTAAACTCTTTATAGGCTCTATTTCTATTTAAGTTTACAACATATGCATCTACAGATGCCTGTAAAGAGGGAAAGATTTTTACCTTATGTGTTTTTCCCTCTGCTCTATGCTCGGGAATCAAGCCTTTAGTCTTGTATGTCCACTGACCAAAGATATTATTTGCATACTTTGCAAATCTACTCTTGCCCCAAGCACTCTCTATAGCTGCTTGAGTAAGTGCTAAAGATTCAGGAACTTTATCTATCTTTAGAAGATACTCATATTTATCAAAAAGATTTTTTATCTTATATTTTTTTGAAAGCTTTGCCAATCTCTTAAGATCCTCTTTTTTTATGGTATCAAAGCCATTTTTTTCCAACTTATTAAAAAAATTGACAACAAATTTTCTCTCTTTCAAAGTTTTTTCATTTGCCTTTTTTATAAGTGGTAGCATGATCTCTACAAATTTTTTCTTTTGTAGAGGAACACTCTTTATCTTATAGTACCAAGATGGCAAACCCCCTGCAAAAATAAGTGATGAAAATAGCAAAAATATCACTAAAATTTTTTTCAAATTTATCCTCCGTAACTAATTTATATATTCTATTATATCAAAAACTTTTACAACTTTTCCTTTAAAATATATTTTATTATTTTTATAAGTTAGGATTAATTTTTCTTTGCTTTTTGGATAAACTTCAAGAGAGTCTTTTATAAGATTCTTTCTTATTGCACTAAAAAATGCTGCAGCCATACCTGTACCACAAGCAAGTGTCTCATCTTCTACTCCCCTTTCATAAGTTCTTATGTACATTTTATCATTTTCTAGCTTTGCATAATTTACATTGGCATTATACTTTTGCCTTAACTCTCTTGCTATCTCTTTATCAAATATATCCAAATCATCTACAAAGGTTACAAGGTGTGGTACTCCTGTATCATAAAATGACCAGACAAAACCGCTATCTTTAAACTCCTCTTCTACTATCTTTGTTGGAGTTAATGTGCTTTCAACTATATCATTTTCTACCCTTGCCTCTATGATACCAGCACCTGTTAAAAACTTTGTTTTTTCTTTGCAAAGTCCATTGTTGTAAGCATAGTGGGCTACTGCTCTACTTGCATTTCCACACATTGTAGCAATACTACCATCGCTATTGTAAAATTGCCATTTAAAGTCATACTTGTCTAAATTGCCTGGAAGCAACACTACTAGTCCATCTGCCCCTATGCCAAATTGTCTATGGCAGAGTTTTTTAGCCAACTTACTTCTATCAAGTTCTAAAAATGTATGAAATATTATAAAATCATTTCCACTTGCACTATATTTTGAGATCTGCATTACCATCTCCAATTTTATTTATAAACTTTTTTACCTCATCTTTTAAGTGATTTATATCTTTAGAGTTATCTATAATATAATCAGATAATTTTTTTTTCTTTTCTATATCTATTTGTGTGTTTATTTTTTTAAGAGCCTCTTCTTTGGAGCAATTATCCCTAAGTAAGAGCCTTTTTATTTGTAACTCTTTAGGAGTATAAACTAAAGCTACAATCTTAGCATCATAACTTTTGGTTTCATAATAAAGCGGTATATCTACAACAAATCTTCTTCTATATTTTTTAAAATATTCAACCTGTTTATATATCTCATCTTTTATCTTAGGATGTAAAAAATCTTCCAACTCTCTCTTTTTGTCAATGTTGTTAAAGATTAGTTTACCAAGCTTTTTTCTATCAACTTTGCCATTTTTGATATATTTTTTACCAAAAACTTCACCTATATATCCAGCATGAAGATCTAACATTTCATGAGAAATTTTATCAGCATCAACTATTTCATAGCCATGCTCTTTTAAGATAGCACAAACACTACTTTTTCCAGTAGCGATAGAGCCGGTGATAACAATCATAAGATAAAAAACGACTCTTAAAAGAGTCGTTTATGCATATACATCTTGCTTTGAAAATTTTTCAACAAGTAGATAGTAAAATATAGCTCTATATTTGCTTCTATTTGATGAACCCATCTTCTCACATACCTCTTTAATAGCAGCATCAAGAGTGGCATCATCCTCTTTTAGAGCCAATTTTTTCTTAAGAAAAGAGTCTCTTACTCTAGCTAACTCACTATCGCTTGAACAAGCTATTGTCTCAGCATCTTTATTGTATATAGAGGGTCCTAAACCCTTTGTAACTTTTGCCAAAAGCTCTGCATTAAAATTTGGCTCAATATCCTTGATCTTAGTAGAGTACAACTCTATCTTGTCATCTAATTTACTCATAAATTCTCCTTTTAAAGTTTGTTTTTAGATCTGCTCTTTTTTCTTTTTCTCTTTTTTATATTTTTTGTACTTTTCTTTGTACTTTTCTTTGTGCTTTTCTTTCTCTTTGTATGGATAACTTTTTTATCCTCTTTTTTTGTTCTACTTTTTTTACTTTTTAAGCTCTCTTTTTTCGCTTTACTTTTATATGTTTTACTCTTTTGTGTTTTACTCTTTTTTGATGAAGTTTTTCTTCTTTTTTTTGCTTTAGTTGTTGTTGGTTTTGTTTTGTTTTTGACACCTCTTTTTATGTTTTCTATGATATTTTCACCTATTCCTTTAACACCCAAAAGATCATCTGCTTTTCTTATCCTGTGAGTTCTTCTATATCTCATGATAGCTTCAGCTCTTTTTTCACCTATTCCTTTGATGCTCATAAGCTCACTTTTACTAGCTGTTTGTAAATTGATAGCAAACATATAAACAACACTTAAAAATAGTAATACTATCTTTTTCAACACCATCTCCTTGGATAATTTTTAATTGCTAAGATAGAATATCTAATTTTTTGTAAAAGTTTTATAAAATTAATGCTACAATATCATTTTTTTCTAGCAAGGAGCAATTTATGGAAAAAATATATGAAAAATTGGGTCTTTTTTATCTTGGAAAAAGAGGTGAAGATGACTCTTATATGCTATATAAGTCAAAAGATTTAACTACTCATGCAGCCATTATCGGTATGACAGGCTCAGGCAAAACAGGACTTGGTATAGATATTATAGAAGAGGCTCTTATAGATAATATACCAGCTATTGTTATAGATCCAAAGGGTGATATGGGAGATCTTTGCTTGACTTTTGAAAATTTAAGTGCTAAAGATTTTGAGCCTTGGATAGATGAAAATGAGGCACAAGCAAAGGGTTTAAGCAAGAAAGAGTTGGCAAAAAAAATATCTTCCACTTGGCAAAAGGGTATCAAATCTTTTGACCAAGATAAGCAAAGGGTAAAAGAGTTTGCTAAGGTTGAAAAAGTTATTTACACCCCAGGCAGTAGTGCAGGAGTGCCTGTAAATATCCTTGGCAATTTTAAAGCCCCCTCAAAAGAGGTGATAGAAGATATAGACATTTTCTCTTCTACTATAAATACTACTGTATCTTCACTACTCTCATTAATAGGCATAGATAGTGATCCACTTACCTCAAAAGAGCATATACTCATATCAAATATTTTAAACTTTTTTTGGCAAAATCTTGAGGATTTGGATATACAAAAGCTTATCGCCCTTATCATTCAGCCACCTTTTAAAAAAGTAGGTATTTTACAACTAGAATCTTTTTATCCTCAAAAGGAGAGGATGAAATTGGCAATGAAGTTAAACAACATCATCTCATCAGTAAAATTTTCAACCTGGATAAGTGGCGAACCTCTTGATATCCAAAGTATGCTATATGATGATAATGCAAAAGCTAAAATATCTATATTTTCTATATCCCACCTAAATGATAATGAAAGAATGTTTTTCGTAACACTTCTTTTAAATGCTTTTATAGGGTGGATGAGACAGCAAAGAGGAAGTTCAGCTTTAAGAGCTCTTTTATATATGGATGAAATTTTTGGATTTTTCCCACCTACTAAAAATCCACCCTCAAAAGAGCCTATGATACTACTTTTAAAACAAGCAAGAGCATTTGGTGTAGGAGTGGTTTTAAGCACACAAAATCCTGTAGATCTTGACTACAAAGGTCTTTCCAATATAGGTAGTTGGTTTATAGGCAAACTTCAAACAGAGCAAGATATAAAAAAGGTTTTAGATCCACTAGCCTCAAAAAGCGATAAAAGCAAAGATGAGATAAAAGAGTTGGTAGCCTCTTTGAAACCTAGACACTTTTTACTAAAAAATATCCATGAAGATGAAATGGCAGAGTTTTATACTAGATGGGTTTTATCATACTTAAAAGGTCCTCTAAAAAAGGAGGATATTAAAAAGCTTATGGAGGATTATAAAAAAGATACTTCTTTGAAAAATAAAGATGAAAAAATCTTACCACAAGAAAAATCCTCAGCCATATCATCCTCAAAGCCCATAGTAAGTAGCGATATAAAGGAGTATTTTTGTGATACAAATATAAATGCTACAACACCATTTTATCCACTTATTTATGCTCTAGCAAATGTTACGATTTATGATTCAAAAAGAGGCATAGATAGAAATGATAAAATATCTCTAAAATTGGAGCTTGATGAAAATACAAAAGAGATCTGTTGGGAGGATGCTTATGAGGAGGAGCTTTTTAGGCAAACATCATATAATCCAAAAGCAACTTATGCTAAATTGCCCCCTTTGATAAGTGAACGAAAAAGTTTAAAAGATTTTACTGCCTCCTTAGCAGACTATCTATATAGAAGCAAAAGGATTGAGATCTTTTATCAAAAAGATTTAAAACTAGAATCTCTTCCAAATCAATCCAAAAAGGATTTTATTATCACTATACAAAATGAGCTTAGAGATAGAAAAGATATGCAACTACAAAAGCTAAAGCAAAAGTATGAAAAGGATTATGAAAGGTTGCAAAATCGCATAGAAAAAGCTCAATTGAAGCTAGAAAAAGAGAAAAGCGATGTAACTTCTAAGACCACTGAAACCTTTATTGATATAGGATTGACTATCTTTAGTGCTTTATTTGGTAGAAAAAAATTATCAAGAACAACTATCTCACGAGGTGCCTCCTCTATCAAAAAAGGAAGAGAGATTTTTAATGAAAAAGATGATGTACTAAGAGCAGAGGCTCTTTTAAAAAGCACTCAAAAGGAGGTAGAAGAGCTTGAAAAAGATTTTAAAGAGGAGGTTGAAAAACTAGAGCAAAGCTTTAGTGTTGATAATTATCCCATCTCTATAAAACTTATAAAACCAAGAAGAAGAGATATAGCCATAGAGGATATGGCTCTTTTATGGGAAAGATAAGTAAAACATTAGTATAATACAAACTAAAAAAGGAGATAGATATGTGTTATCAAAGAATGCAAAGAATACTAACTGCGATAGTTCTTGGTATTACTTTGTACCTATTTGCTTTAGGGGCAAGTGGAGATAAAAGTATGTTTCAAATAGCAGTTGTTTTACAATCATTTGTGATATTTATGCTACTTATTTGGGCATTTACAAATTTTTGTCCATCTATTTGGTTTTTTAAAAAGATATTTCCACCTTGTAACTGGAAAGAGGATTGATGGATAAGCTTACTTATAGAGATTGTGGGGTTGATATAGATGAGGGTGCTAAATTTGTCGAAGAGATAAAGCCCTATGTAAAAAGGACTTTTGATAAAAATGTCTTAGGAGGGATTGGTTCATTTGCGGGAGCTTATGAATTGCCATCTGGTTATAAAAATCCTGTAATATTGGGTGCAACAGATGGGGTTGGGACAAAATTAAAATTGGCAATAGAGGCTAAAAAATTTGATACTGTTGGTATAGATTTGGTCGCAATGTGTGTAAATGACCTCATTTGTAACTTTGCAACTCCTATGTTTTTTTTGGACTATTATGCTACCTCAAAACTTATAGCTAAAGAATCAACTGCTATCGTAAAGGGCATAAGTGAAGGTTGTTTGCAAAGTGAGTGTGCTTTGATAGGTGGTGAGACAGCTGAAATGCCAGGAATGT
>JALVXV010000288.1 GCA_027038235.1 Campylobacterales bacterium
TTATGTGGGCATTGAGGGTCAGGGTTTGACTTTTGACTTTTTTACTGTGATGAAAACCGCTACTTTATATTCGAGGTCGTCTAGCTATAGGCTTCCTTCAATTAAATTGATAAAATAATATCAAAGAATTAGTCAAAAGTCAAACCCTGACCCTCAAATACAGTTTATCTATCCGCATATAACTTTGACTTTTTATGCCATTTATGGCATAATATTTGTAAATATCTAAAAGGCAACAACTATGACAAGATCACAATTAGTTCAAAAGATAAAAAAACGAAAAGAGCAAATTGGCATAACCATAGAAAATTTATCTACCCTTTCAAATGTCGGTGTAAGAACACTCAATCGTTTTTTTGCAGGAGATGATGTAAAACTAAGCACAGTTGAAAAAATAACAAATGTTCTTGGTTTGGATTTTGCCGGAAATGAGATAGTAGATACTAAAACACTTAAACAAAAAAGAGCCAAAGAAAAAGCTTTATATATCATCTCTCTTGTTCAAGATACATCCTCTTTGGAAAAGCAAGGTTTAGAGCAGGAGGTGCTTGATACTTTTATAAAAGAGGCTAAAAAGGAATTTTTAGAAGGTGGCTATCAAAAAAATTTATGGGCAAGTTAATGAAATACAAAACAAAGATCAAAGATGCCACATACAGCGATGATATATCAGGTCTTTTACTTGATACTTCAAGACAATATACACTGCAAGAGATATATATATACGAAGCAAAAAACATTACAAAAGCCACCTTAAAGTACCTCTCAGCAAAACCAGATAAAAAACTTGCTCCTTTTGATTATGAATGGTTGTTACAACTTCATTATGAAATGTTCGGTGATGTTTGGCAGTGGGCTGGAAAACTAAGAAAAGTTGAGCTTAGTATCGGCATCAAAGCATACATGATTCCAATAGAACTTAAAAAACTTGTAGATGATTTAAGATATTGGCAAGAACATAAAACATTTGGTATCATTGAGATAGCCTCAAGAATTCACCATAGAGCGGTTCAAATCCATCCATTTAAAAATGGAAATGGCAGATGGGCAAGAATGTTGGCAAATATTTATCTAAAGCAAAATGGTTTAGCACCTACAAAATGGAATGAGAATTTACTTTCAAAAGAAAATCCTCACAGAGATAAATATATTTTAGCTTTAAAAAAGGCTGATAACGGAGACTATAGCAAATTGGTCAAAATGCAATCCAATAGCTTTAAAAGCTAAAATATCCAATATATTTACTAACGGTATCTACCTATAAACTTCCAAGCTACAAGCTCCTCTTCTTGGGTCTGCTCCACCTTTCATATCTCTGCTTATGGCTTGTACTCCTCCGAAAAAGAGATTTAGTTCATCAAACTCTTTAAGTTCATAAACTTTACTCATATCTTTTAAATCTACTTTCAAAGGAGGCTCGGTAAAAATAGTATTATTTTCATAGTGAACTCTTGGCTCATTTATAGCATCTTGAAGGGGAAGTTTAAACTCAATATAATTTAGTATCGTTTGTAAAAGT
>JALVXV010000289.1 GCA_027038235.1 Campylobacterales bacterium
GAAAAAAATATCTTTTAGAGTTATTACCAGATTTAAAGATTCTTACACTCCACTCTCAGATAAATTCATCTCAAATAGAAAGAGAGATGATGGAGTTTGAAGAGGGAAAATATGATATACTTCTTAGTACCTCCATAGTAGAATCAGGTCTTCATATGCCTAGAGTAAACTCCATGATAGTCGAAAATGCTGATAGATTTGGTATAGCAGATTTGCACCAATTAAGAGGGCGAGTAGGCAGAGGTAAGCATGAGGGGTATTGCTATTTGTTGGTACAAAATAGAGATACCCTTAGTGAAATATCCAAAAAAAGGCTCATTGCACTTGAGAGTAACTCATTTTTAGGAAGTGGTTCAGTTTTAGCTTATCATGATTTGCAAATAAGAGGTGGGGGAAATCTCATAGGAAAAGCTCAGAGTGGACATATCAAAAATATAGGCTATACTCAGTATTTAAGGCTACTTGAGGAAAATATCAATGAACTTCTTCATAAAAAAAGAGTACAAAAAAAAGAGGTAAATTTAAAGCTAAATATAAGTGCTTATATTACCAAAGAGTATATCAGCGAAGATAGACTAAGGCTTGATGTTTATAGGCGACTTGGTCTTTGCGAGGAGCTTTTACAACTCTATGAGATAGAAGAAGAGCTTTATGATAGATTTGGTAAAATAGATAAGATAACAAAAAACTTTTTAGAGTTGATTGCTATCAAGATAAAGGCTATAAAAGCAGGAATTATCCAGATATCAAACTATCAGCAAAATATAACTTTTGTATATGAAAATGGGGACAAAAAAGAGTTTAGAGCAAAAAGTAAAGATGATGATGATATTATAAGAGAAGTTCTTGAAAAATTAAAAATAAAAAATTGAGAGTTTATAGATGAAGATAGGATTTATTGGGGATATTGTCGGAAAACCAGGACGGCTTATGATCAAAGAGCATCTTGGGGATATAAGAGATAAATTTGGACTTGATTTTGTGATTGCAAATGGCGAAAATGCCAGTCATGGATTTGGACTAAGCAAAAAAAATGCAGATGAACTTTTTGGATATGGGATAGATCTATTAACAGGAGGCAATCACATATGGGATAAAAAAGATATTATCCCTTTTTTAGATGCTATAGCAGTACTTAGACCAGTAAATTATCCCAATATCACTCCAGGACGAGGTGTAGAACTATTTGATGTAAGAGATGAAAAATTGGCAGTTATCAATCTTATGGGTCATTTTACAATGCCTTTGACAAATAACCCTTTTGTAGCTATCCAAGAGATTATAAATGAGTTAAAAGAGCAAGATATAAAAAATATCTTTATAGATTTTCATGCTGAGGCTACTAGTGAAAAGAGGGCTCTTTTTTGTATGTTAAGAGGAGAGGTTAGTGCAATTTGTGGAACTCATACTCATATAGGCACAGATGATATAATGATAGAAGATGGAACATTTTATGTAAGTGATGTGGGACTTAGTGGATGTAGAGATGCGGTCATAGGCATGGATATAAAAGAGCC
>JALVXV010000290.1 GCA_027038235.1 Campylobacterales bacterium
GAAGATATTCTTATTACCTATAGAGGTAAAGCAAAAGCCAAACTTATTGCATATAATCATCCCTCTTCAGATAAAAAAACAGATACCATTTTTGGAATGTGGCAAAATAGAGAAGAGGATGTTGACACAATGATTCACAACATGAGAAAAGGTCGTAATTTTGATATATGATAAACTACTTGATACTGATGTACTCATTTGGTATCTTAAAGGAAATCAAAATGCTTATGACCTTATTCATAATATTGGCGAGTTTGCCATATCTGCTGTAACCTATATATAGTTGGTTCAAGGTATGAGAAACAAAGATGAGTTAAGAGCTTTAAAAAGAGCATTAAAACAGTGGAGAGTTAAAACAATATATATGAGTGAAGAGATTTCTGCCCTTGCACTTTTTTATGTTGAAGAGTATTTTTTAAGTCACTCTATGCAATTAGCTGATGCTCTTATTGGTGCAACTTGTGCTACACATGGAATGACTCTATATACAGCTAATGACAAGCATTATAAGGTTATTAAAGAGTTAGATATTTTTGTTTTTCGACCTTAAGGGCATCTCTAAAAATCCTATGCACTGATAGCTTTACGAGGTTTTTCACAGACGAGGCAAACTTTCACAAGGACTACTTGCAAGTAATTCAAGAAAGTTTAACGAAGTATATAAGAAACCTCATAAAGCCCAAAGGGAAGCAAGTAAAAAGATAATCTTTCGCAAGATAAATTTTCAAATTACCTACAAGTAGTCCTTCAAATTTCTCTTGCAAAATCTTACCCTTTTTCTTGCTTCTATCAATGCATAGGATTTTTAGAGATGCCCTTGATTATATGGTCTATTTTAGCTTAACACTTAACAGCAAAAAAGCCAAACTCTTTTTTAACCATCCTTAGAGTTTATTATGGGGTAGCTAGAATATAGGAATATAGAGATGATAACAATAACTAAAACCCCACCCCTCTATTTTGATAGTATCTTGCTATCTCTATTCTTGGTTTTCTTAGCATAGGGTCTTTTTGATTTTTTTGTATTTTAACCCAAATTTTGCAATAGACTTCACTGCATTAGCACATATCATTGAACTTATAGCCTTTTAAAAAAGTTTCGACTTAACACCATGTAGATAAGCCTTCAACTTTTTTAAAAGCCTCTAATCTTCAAGCATAAGCACTACTGCAACAAACTCTATTGCAAAATTTGGGTTTAAGGTAAAGTTACTTAGGTTATTATTATCAACTGACCCTTTACATGTAGCCTCAAGGATTCGTTACAAATTTTAGCCATAAGCATTTTGTCTATGCCTAAAATCTGTAACTACAACTAATATCTTTTCATCTTCAATAAGATAAAAAAGTCTATAATTTCCAATTCTATATCTATAGTATCCTTCAAATTTTCCTTTAAGCTTTTTTATATTTGTCCCAAAATATGGATTTAATTTTAGCTGAGGATATACAATGTTCACAATTTTATCATAAAGTCTTTTATCAATTTTTTGTTTAATCT
>JALVXV010000291.1 GCA_027038235.1 Campylobacterales bacterium
TTATGGCAAGAGAATTTTTAGCACCGCTTTTTTTTTACAGAATGCAAGCGACACTTCTAAGACTTGATGGAGAAAGCACATCAAGTGTAGCTACACTATTTGAAAAGCATATAGACTTTTTTTGGGAGATGGTAAGTCAAGAATAGAGCTAAAATTTAATGATAAGTGCCAATACAATAAGATTTATCAAATTGTGAAATTGTTAATTGAAATAGAATTATATTTTAGATAAAATAAGCTTATGGGCATTCCAAAAAAGCCTTATAGCATATTTTTGCAAAGTTTTATAGGCTTTTAGAGGTGTCCATAAGTTTATTTTAAGGAGGAAAAAAGTGGGTACGATGCAAAACATTGCTGATCTTATCATATCAAAGGCGGTGCTATATGGCCCAAAGGTTCTTTTAGCAATTATTACTTATATCATAGGTAGTTGGCTTATCAAAAAGATAGTAATACTACTTGATAAAGGGCTTGAAAAAAGTAAAACAGATGTTTCACTTAGAGGGTTTTTAAGAAGTTTGATAAGTGTCGGTTTGAAACTTTTACTTATCATTTCTGTTATTACCATGCTAGGGGTAGCTACTACATCACTTATAGCTATCTTGGGTGCTGCAGGTCTTGCTGTAGGTTTAGCACTACAAGGTAGTCTGTCAAATTTTGCAGGTGGAGTGCTTATACTCTTTTTCAAACCATTTGAGGTCGGAGACTACATAAAGACTTCAAGCCATGAGGGTAAGGTAGAGGAGATACAGATATTTGTAACGATCTTAAGGACACTTGATAATAAGCGAATTATTATACCAAATAGCATTTTATCCAATGATGTCCTTGTCAATGTCTATAAAAATGAGAGGGTTCGTCTATCACATACTTTTGGTATAGGATATCAAGACAACATCGATGAAGCTCGTGCGGCGATCATGAGAGTAGTCGAAAAAACAAAAGGCATACTAAAAGATCCACCTCCAAGTGTGCAAGTAAGTGCCCATGGTGATAGTGCGGTTGAATTATTGCTTTGGACTTGGGTAAAGCCAGAGGATCATTGGAGTGTCCATTTTGAGTTATATGAAGAGGTTAAAAAGGAGTTTGACAAAAGCGGTATCACAATCCCATATCCTCAAAGAGATGTTCATCTATTTCAAGAGAAATAGTCTCTTAGTCAAGTAGAAAATCAGAAAAAGAGTAGGATTGGATTCTACTCTTCTGATTTTTCTACCAACTCTTTTGGAATTATATTTTTAGGAGATATTTTAGCACTATTTTTAAACTGCTCTAACTGTCTTATGATATTGCCTCTTCCAATAGATAATTTTTTAAATGCCTCATTATAGCTCTCTTTACTTTTTTCGATACTTCTGCCTACATTTTCAAAATCTTTCAAAAATCCTACAAATTTTGTATATATTTTTTCAGCTTTTATAGTTACCTCTTTTATATTTTGTGCCTGTTTTTCATATCGCCAACTATTTTCTACAGCTCTTAAAGCGACTAAAAGTGTTGTAGGACTTACAAGTACTATATGCTCTCTAAAAGCTCTATCATACAGTGTGGGATCATTTTTTAGTGCTAGGAGCAAAGCACCCTCAATAGGAATAAACATAAAGATAAAATCAAGTGAATTTATACCGTCCAATCTCTCATAATCTTTTTTTGATAGCTCTTTTATATGCTCTTTTATGGAGTTTATATGCAGTTTTAATTCCCTCTTTTTTATATCTTCATCATCACTTGAAATATATCTTTCATAATTGGTAAGTGAAGTTTTTGCATCTATGATAATCTGCCTATCTCCAGGGAGTTTTACTATAACATCTGGACGAAACCTTTTACCCTCCTGTGCTCTTAATGATACCTCTCTTTCAAATTCATATCCCTCTCTAAGTCCCGATGATTCTAATACTCTCTCTAGTATCATCTCTCCCCATGCTCCTTGCTGCTTTACCTCTCCTTTTAGAGCATTTGTAAGATTGAGAGCATCTTGACTCATTTTTTCATTTAACTCTTTTAGCATTTTTATCTCATTTAGTAGAGTATTTCTCTCTTTTGTCTCTTTATCATAAATGTCATCAACTCTTTTTTTAAACTCCTCTATCTGCAGTTTGACTGGAGTGATTATCTCCTTTACACTTTGAGAGCTTTGTTCACTAAATTTTTTGCTATTATTTTCAAGAACTTTATTTGCTATGTAGTAAAACTCTTTTGTAAGTTTATCTCTATTTTCATCAAGTAGAGCCAATTTTTCTTCTATGTTTTTCTTTTGCTCTTTTATAGTTGTATTTAGAGTGGCTATCAATGAGTGATTTTCATTGTTGATATGTTGTAACTCTTTTATATCCTTTAAAGCTTGTTTGTATGAATCTTTTAACTCTTGAAGTTGGTTATTTTTCTCCTTTAAATATGCCTCTAAAGATGAGATATTTTGTTTTAACTCCCCTATTTTTTCATTTTTATTTGCAATTTCATCTTTTAATATCTGAATAATTTTATCTTTTTCTTTAATCATAACAAAAAAGGAAATAGTTAAGAGTATGATAAAAAAACTTAGCAAATATATTATATAGATATCTTCTACAAACACATAAATATCCTAAAAAGGCCAAATACTCTCAATAAGCTTAGTGCCCCACCCTTTTTTACTATTTATATCAAGTGAGCCTTCAGTTTTGTAAAGTATCTTTGCATCAGCTATATATTTTGAGCTAATGGTATTTGTCTGATCTATATCATATGGTCTTATGACTCCGCTTATCTGTATGATTTGCTTTTCACCATTTATAAGCATCTCTCTACTTCCTGATATAAAGTAGTTTCCATTATTTAGGATTTTTATAACTCTTGCAGATATAGTTGTAGTAAAAGATTCTGTTCTAGTATTGTCACCTTTGCTAGAAAAACTATTTTGTGTATCTGTTCCAAAGCCTATATTTGTAAAACCATTTACTTTACTTGCGATACCTTTTATAGCTCCATTGCTCCCTGAGGCGGTAAAGATACCACCACCAAGCTTATCATTTGTATTTTTTGAGAGAGTTTTTTTAGCACTTGAGCTTTGAAGTATGTTTTCTTTTATCACTACAGTAACCAAATCATTTACATTCATAGCCTTTCTATCAGAGAAGAGAGGATTATCACCTCTGCCAAAAAGACTACCCTCATTTTGTATCTGTCCCTCTCTCTCTTGTGAAGGAAGTTGCTCCACATAAGCAGGAGGTTTCATGGCGATTTTGGGATCTGTACCTTTGGTGGTACACCCTGAAAATAAAACAATACCTAAAAACAAAGATAATAAAATAACTTTTTTACTCATCTTCTCTCCATATATCCTAAGCTATATTACCATGACACAAGCAATTATAGTTCCAAAAATTATACAAAAGCCCCAAATATCAAAAACTTATACTCTGTTTGGTAATGATAATACTATTTTATATGTCTGTTTTGCTATCTCAAGCTCCTCATTTGTAGGTATAACAAGAAGTTTTATCTTTGAAGTATTGCTACTTATAAGTCTATCATGTCTTAAATTTGCCTCTTTATTTAGCTTGATACCAAGTGTATCATAAAGATCACTGCAGATCTTTTCTCTTATGATAGAGGAGTGTTCTGCGATACCACCTGTAAAGACAAGAGCATCAACCTTGCCTATGATAACACTATAAGCTCCAATATATTTTTTTATACGATAGCAAAATATCTCTTGGGCTAATTTTGCTCTTTTGTCACCACTTTTTGCTCTTTGTTCTACCTCTCTCATATCATTTGTGCCACAGATACCTTTTAAGCCACTCTTTTTATTTAAAATATTATCAAGCTCTTTAATATCTAAGTTTAAATTTCTTGCTAGATAAAAGATGATAGCTGGATCTATATCTCCACATCTTGTCCCCATTACCAAGCCCTCAAGAGGTGTTAATCCCATTGAGGTATCTATGCTTTTACCATTTTTTATAGCTGCTACACTTGCACCATTGCCAAGATGTAGAGTAATGAGGTTGCATTTATCTATATCTTTTTGTAAAAATTTTGCAGCCTCTTTTGCTACAAAGTGGTGAGAGGTACCATGAAATCCATATCTTCTTACTCCATTTTGAGTATAGTACTCATAAGGAAGAGCATATTCATAAGCATAATTTGGAATAGTTTGATGAAAAGCAGTATCAAATACAGCTACTTGGATTAAAGATGGATTGACTTTGGATATAGCTTTTATACCTATGAGATTTACAGGGTTGTGCAGAGGTGCCAAAGGTGAAACCTTTTCAATTTTTTTTATCACTTCATCATTGATGAGTGTAGGTTTGCTAAAGTATTCACCGCCATGAACCACCCTGTGTCCCACTGCCCTCAATTCGTCAAAACTTTTTAATACTTTATTGTCTATCAAAAGTTCTTCAAGAAGCTCTATTCCAACAGAGTGATCTTTGATGACACTCTTTTTGGTTATCTCTTTTTCTTTTCCATAAACAAATTTTATATGCCCCCTGCTCTCACCTATTTGTTCTATGACACCCTGACATATAGAGACTATTTTTTGCATATCAAATATTTGAAATTTTATAGATGAGCTGCCGCTATTTAGTACAAGTATTTTCATTTATCTTCTCCTGCTTGTATGGCAGTAATAGCAACTGTATTTACTATATCTTCTATCAAACAACCCCTACTTAAGTCATTTACAGGTTTTTTAAGACCTTGAAGTACTGGACCTACTGCTATGGCATTTGAACTTCGCTGAACTGCTTTATATGTATTATTTCCAGTATTTAAATCTGGGAAGATAAATACTGTCGCTCTTCCGGCTACTTTAGAGTTTGGAAGTTTTTTCTTAGCTACTTTCTTATCTATCGCTGCATCATACTGTATAGGACCTTCTACTAAAAGATCATCTCTTAGCTTTTTAACCAACTCAGTAGCTTTAGCAACTTTTTGCACATCCTCTCCGCTTCCAGAACTACCTGTAGAGTATGAAAGCATAGCCACTATCGGTTCAATTCCAAAAAGTTTAGCCGTATCAGCTGAAGATATTGCTATCTGGGCTAATTGCTCAGCATTTGGATCACGATTGACCGCACAGTCTGCATAGACCAAAACTTTTGTATCAAGACACATAAAAAAAAGACTTGAGACTATAGAAATACCAGGTTTTGTTTTTATGATTTGAAGTGCAGGACGAATAGTATCTGCGGTAGTATTGTTTGCACCACTAACCATGCCATCGGCATCACCTGTATATATCATCATAGTACCAAAGTAGTTTTTATTGTTTATAATATCTTTAGCACCCTCCTCTGTCATACCCTTGTGCTTTCTAAGTTCATAAAGTTTTTTAGCATACTTTTCTCTTAGTTTACTTGTTGCTGGATCTATTATTTTGATATTGTCTTGAAGCTTTATGCCAAGTGAAGAGCATCTTGATAACACATCATCTTTATCTCCTAAAAGTATTATATCTACTACTTTTCTTCTTTGAAGGATTTCAGTAGCTCTTAATATCCTCTCATCCTCGCTCTCTGGCAAAACGATAGTTTTTATATTTTTTCTAGCTTTTTCAAACATTCTATACTCAAACATAGCTGGAGTCATTATATCACTAGATAGTGCAGTATCAATCATCTGTTCAATATTTTTTAAATTGATATAACTATTAAAAAGACCCTCAATTATGGCTATTTTATTGAGACTTGTTGGCATAATTTTTGCTCTTGTCTCCCCTACTTTTATGGCTGTTTTGAAAGTATCATCATTTGAAGTAAGTATAGGTATGGTATATTGCCCTACTCCACCAATAAGACTCATAAAGTTTTCATTTGGTACAAAGCCACCTGTCAAAATAATACCAGAGATAGATGGAAAATCTTTTGAATAGTTTGCAATAATTGATCCAAGTATCATATCAAGTCTATCGCCAGGGGTAATAACCAAATCTCCATCCTCTAGCCTTTCTAAAAAATGATCCAAATTCATTGCTGCAATTTTGCTCTGTTTAACAACTCTTTTAAAATCCTTCTCTTTCCCTATTATATATGTTAGATTTAATTTTTCTCTAACCTCTGCTATAGTAGGATAGGTCAACTCTTTAACTTCAGGAAGTAGATAGATAGGTACATCATCCTTTTCTAAAAATCTAACTTTATTTGTTAACTCTATCAAAGTTTTGCTATTTAATCTATTTATAAAAGTTGCAAAGTGTGTACATCCCTCATCTTTGATAGTATCTCCCTCTATTTTGGTCTCCTCCCATATCTCTTTTGATGTTTTATCTTTGCCACTCAAGACCCCAACAACCGGACTTCCTATATTTTTTGCTATCTCTAAATTTATATCAAAATCAACTGTAGATGTAAAAAGTGATTTGCTTATGCCTTCACACAATATAAAATCATACCTCTTTTCTAACAATTCAAATCTCTCAATAATTCGTTCATATAAAATATTTGTTTGGTTTTCAGCTATTAGCGATTCTGCCTCAAGCATAGTAAATACATAGGTATCTTTATAATCCATCTTTAGGTGAAAATGCTCCATCATAAACTTTATATCATCATCATTTTTTGGAGAGTTTTTTTTGATGATAGGTCTAAAAAAAGCTACTTTCTGTATCTTTCTCTTTAAGGCTCTCATAAGTCCTATAGAGACAACCAAGCCACCAGCATTCTCTTCAAGTGAAGTTACAAAAAGACTTTTTATCTGCATTTTAATCTCCTAAAATTAATAAACTCCAAAATTATACAACAAATTTTTCATACAAAACTTAAAATTAGCTTTTTCTAGTAAAAAATTACATAATTATAATCAATAATTTTTTTTTACATATTAAATATTATAA
>JALVXV010000292.1 GCA_027038235.1 Campylobacterales bacterium
GCGACAGGTGTGAAAGATGAGGATTTTGATAAGCCATTTATTGGTGTGGCAAACTCTTTTATAGAGATAATTCCGGGACATTTTTTTCTGGATAAATATGCAAAAATCATAAAAGATGAGATAAGAAAGTGTGGATGTGTTCCATTTGAGTTTAATACTATTGGAGTTGATGATGGGATTGCTATGGGGCATGATGGTATGCTCTACTCTCTACCTAGCCGTGAGATCATAGCAAACTCCATAGAGACTGTTATGAATGCTCATAAGCTTGATGCAATGATTTGTATTCCAAATTGTGATAAGATAACTCCGGGTATGGTAATGGGAGCATTAAGAGTAAATGTTCCAACTGTATTTGTTACAGGTGGCCCTATGAAAGCTGGAGTTTTAAGCGATGGAACTTCTGTAGATCTTGCTACTGTTTTTGAGGGGGTTGGAAAGTATGAAACAGGCGAGATTGATGAGCAAAAATTGGTAGAGCTTGAGTGTGTAGCATGTCCTGGTGGAGGAAGTTGTAGTGGTCTATTTACAGCAAATAGTATGAATACTTTACTTGAGGCAATGGGAGTTGCTCTAAAAGGAAATGGTACTATTTTAGCTTTAACTCCTAAAAGAGAGGAGCTTTTAAGAAAGGCAGCAAGAAGAGTATGTGAAATAGCAAAATCAAAAGAGTTAAGTGAAAAATTTAGACTTAAAAATATTTTAAATGAAAAAGCTATAAATAATGCCTTTGCAGTTGATATGGCAATGGGAGGAAGTACTAACACAGTTTTACATATGTTAGCTATAGCTAATGAAGCAGGAGTTGATTTTGACTTGGCAAAAATAAACCAAATGAGTAAAAAAGTCTCTCATATAGCAAAAATCTCTCCCTCTCTCTCTAGCGTTCATATGGAGGATATAAATAGAGCAGGTGGAGTTAGTGCTGTTATGAAAGAGATAACAAAAAGAGGTAACGATGTGTTAGCACTTGATAATTTAACTATTGAGGGTGAAACTATAGGAGAGAGAATAAAAGATGCTAACATAACAGATACTAACATTATCCATAAGATTGACAATCCTTATAGTAAAGTAGGAGGACTTACCATACTTTATGGAAATTTAGCTACTGAGGGAGCAGTAGTAAAGACTGCTGGGGTAATTCCAAGTATGAGAAAGTTTAGTGGTCGTGCGGTTTGCTTTGACTCCCAAGATGAAGCGATAGTGGGTATCACAGGTGGAAAAGTAAAAGCTGGGGATGTAGTAGTCATTAGATATGAAGGACCAAAAGGAGGTCCTGGAATGCAAGAGATGCTAAGCCCTACTTCACTTATTATGGGTATGGGTCTTGGTGATAAAGTTGCATTGGTAACTGATGGTAGATTTAGTGGTGCAACACATGGCACAAGCATAGGACATGTCTCACCTGAGGCTGCTGAGGGTGGTTTAATAGCTTTACTAAAAGATGGGGATATTATAGAGATAGATGTTGATAATAATATCTTAAATGTAAAATTGGATAAAGATGAGATAGAAAAAAGAAGAGCAAATTTTACTCCAAAATTACAAGAGGTAAAAGGCTCTTGGTTAAAGCAGTATAGAATACTTGTAACCAATGCATCTCATGGAGCAGTTTTAAAAACTGAGTTATAAATGCAGCACTTTTTTGATCTCTTTTTGTCTGAAGCAGTAGCTATCTTTGCCATACTTGATCCTATTGGAGTGAGTGCAATGATACCCTCACTCCTTCATCAAAATATCACAAAACAGGAGATAAAAAGGGTTGCTTTTATGGCAACTTTGACAGCAGGTGTATCATTTTTTGTAGTTTTATTAAGTGGTGATTTTGTGCTAAAGCTTTTTGGGATAGATATGAACTCCTTAAAAGCTATGGGTGGAGTGGTGCTACTTTTAATGGCGATAAATATGGTAAATGGTCATAGTAAAAAAAGTTCTCGCCACTCAAAAGAGGAGGAAGAGGAGGCAAAAGAGCATGAAAATTTAGCAGTTATTCCTATAGGCATCCCTATCATTTTTGGACCTGGTCTTTTTGCAACTATTATCATTTACAAATCTCAAGCAGACAATGCAAGTGATGTTTTCTCTTTGATTTTTGCTTTTTTGGTAAATCTTTTTGTGCTGTATTTGACTTTAAGAAACTCAATATATATAAAAAAGGTTGTAGGTATTACAGGTGAAAAGATAGTAACAAGACTTATGGGACTTATCACAGGAGCCATTGCTATACAGTTTATAGTAAGCGGAGTAGTTGAGATTGCAAAGAGGTATATATGAGTATAATAAAAGAGTTTTTTTATAAAGTTAAAGTTACAAAAAATGAGATAGATTTTAATAACCATTTAAATAACTTTTTTTATGTAAAGTGGATGCAAGATAGTGGTATAGAACACTCAAAAGCCAATGGTATAACACTTGAAACATATGAAAAAATAGGTGCAACTTGGTTTGCCAAATCTCACCACATTGAGTATAAGGCACCTGCTTTTTTAGGGGATGAGATAGTAGTAAAAACTTGGATAAGCAAAATAGATAAGATAAAATCTACTAGAAAGTATGAGTTTTATCGAGTAGGTGATGATAAGCTTTTAGCTACGGCTGAAACTGTATGGGTCTTTGTAGATATGAAAAGTGGAAGACCGACCCCCATAAAAGATGAAATAAGAGATTGTTTCATAGTCGGTTAAAAATTTTTTGAGTATAATTTCATCTGAAAATCCTTCGGATTAAGCTTAGAGCTAAGAGCTTAGGGTTAAGAGTTAAAAAGGCTCCAAGCTCTTAGCTCTTGGCTTTAAGCTTTTCATGATTATTTATATTTTGAAACAGAAGGGTTTTATATAAATTTTTAAGGTAAAATATGTCAAACAGTAAAACCAAATATATATTTGTTACCGGAGGGGTTTTAAGCTCTCTTGGCAAAGGGATAGCAAGTGCTAGTATAGCAACTCTTTTAAAACATTCAGGATATAGAGTATCTATTTTGAAAATGGATCCATATATCAATGTAGATCCCGGTACTATGAGTCCATTAGAACATGGAGAGGTTTTTGTTACAGATGATGGTGCTGAGACTGATTTGGATCTAGGACATTATGAGAGATTTTTAGATGTCAATCTCTCAAAATACAATAATTTTACGACAGGTCAAGTTTACTCTACCGTTATAGAGAGAGAAAGAAGGGGGGATTATCTAGGAAAAACTATCCAAGTTATACCTCATATTGTAAATGAGATAAAAGAGAGAATTATAAAAGCTGGAGAAAAAGAGGATATTCTTATCGTTGAGATAGGTGGAACTGTCGGAGATATTGAGGGACTACCATTTTTAGAGGCTATTAGAGAGTTAAAAAGAGATGTAGGCAAAAATAGAGCTATCTTTGTCCATCTTACTTTGGTGCCATATCTTAGTGCGGCAGGTGAACTAAAGACAAAACCTACTCAGCATAGTGTGCAAGAGCTTAGAAGAATTGGTATCACTCCGCATGTGCTTATATGTAGAACTGAAAAAAGTATCCCAAAGCCCATGAAAGAGAAAATTGCATCTTCATGCGATGTTGAAAAAAACTCTGTTATCGAGGCAATTGATTCTAAAAGTATATATAAAGTTCCTCTTAACTTTTTAAATGAGGGGATTTTAGAGCCAATATCTGAGTATTTAAATCTAAAAGAGTTAAAACCAGATATGAAGCAGTGGGATTCTTTGGTAAAAAGAGTAATTGCTCCAACCAAAAAGACAAAGATAGCATTTGTAGGAAAGTATCTTAATCTTAAAGAGGCTTATAAGTCACTTACTGAGGCATTTGTACATTGTGGGGCAAATCTAAATGCAAAAGTTGAACTTCTTTGGGTTGATAGTGAGGATTTGGAAAAAGGGAAAAATTTTGAACTTTTAGAAGATGCAAATGGCATACTAGTGGCAGGTGGATTTGGAGAAAGAGGTATAAAAGGCAAGATAAAAGCTATAGAGTATGCAAGAGTAAATAAAAAGCCATATCTTGGTATATGCTTGGGAATGCAACTAGCTTTGATAGAGTTTGCAAGAAATGTCTTGGGGCTTGAGGATGCAAATTCGGTAGAGTTTGATAAAAATTGTAAAAATCCTATAGTTTATCTAATAGATGAGTTTATAGATAGTAGCGGAAATAAGCAACTTAGAACTCACACTAGTCCCCTTGGAGGCACCATGAGACTAGGAGCTTATGAGTGTGATATAAAAGAGGGTACACTTTTATCAAAAGCTTATGATGGGAAGAAAAAAGTGTATGAAAGACATAGGCATAGATATGAGGCAAATCCTGCATATAAAAAAGAGTATGAAAAAAATGGACTTATAATTAGTGGGGAGAGCAAGGGACTTATAGAGGTAGTTGAGTTAAAAGATCACCCTTGGTTTATGGGGGTACAGTTTCATCCTGAATTTACCTCAAGACTGCAAAAGCCCAATAAAGTTATACTCTCATTTGTAGAAGCAGCTCTAAATAATGGCTGAATTATTAACAAAAGATGATATAAAAGAGATTTTATCATCTAGGTTTAAAGAGGATAGATACACAACACTATCATCTTTGCCCTCTCCCTATCTTTTTAAAGATATAAAAAAGGCTGCTAAAAGAATTATATCTGCAATAGATAACAAAGAGAAGATTACGATAGTAGGGGATTATGATGTAGATGGAGTTATATCCTCTTTTATACTTAGTGATTTTTTAGAGAATTTTACAACTAATTTAGAAGTAATCATACCAAATAGATTTATTGATGGTTATGGTGTAAGTAAAGAGATCATTGATAAAATTGATTCGACTTTGGTTATAACTGTTGATAATGGCATATCTGCTATTGAGGCGGCAGCAAGTTGTAAGGATAGAGGAATAGATCTCATTATAACAGATCATCATAATATTCCAAAAGAGCTACCAAAAGCCTATGCTATTGTAAATCCAAAACAAAAGGGGTGTGATTTTCCATTTAAAGAGATATGTGGAGCTCAAGTTGCATGGTATTTAGTAGCTGCGATAAAGGGTGAAATGAAGTTAAAATTTAATCTATTAAGATATATTGATCTTTTAAGTATTGCTATCATAGCTGATATGATGGAGCTTAGAGAGTTCAACAGGGTTTTAGTTAAGAGAGGATTAAAAGAGATAAACTCTTCAAAAAGAGCTGCAATCCTTGCTATAAAAGAGCAGTTTCAAAAGGATAGTTTTGTTAGTGAAGATATATCATACTTGCTATCACCTTTGCTTAATAGTGCTGGAAGAGTTGAAAGTGCAATGTTGGCTCTTAAATTTTTAAAAAGCAAAACTCTTTCTAAAGCTAGAGAGTATCTTTTGGAAATCGTATCTTTAAATGAACATAGGAAGGAGATAGAAAAGGAGCTATTTGAATTATCACTAAAGAGTGTTGATGAAAATGAAAAGATTATAATAGTATGGGGTGAGGGATGGCATGAGGGGGTTATTGGTATAGTAGCCTCAAGACTTGCAAGAAGATTTAAAAAACCAGCTATTGTATTTAGTGTAGAAAATGGCATTGCAAAAGGGAGTGCTAGAAGCATAGGTGAAGTTAATATACTCTTATTGGTAGAGTGTGCAAAAGAGAGTATCATAAAGTATGGTGGACATAAAGGTGCAGCCGGACTTAGCATTGAGGCTGAAAAACTTCCCTATTTTAAAAGGAGGGTCAAAGAGTGTGCATCTAAACTTCCAAGGGAGCTATTTATGCCAAAAAAAGAGATATTAGGGCAGATAGATGCAAAGGAGATAGATTTTGAACTATTGGAGATCTTAGAAAGTTTTGAGCCATATGGACAAAACAATCCAAAACCCCACTTTTTGATAAAAGATGCAAAAGTTAAAAAAGCAAGAATCTTAGGAAAAGAGCAAAACCACCAAAAGCTTATATTAGAAGTAAATAGTACCATTTTGGAGTCTATGGATTTTAATTTTTTAGAAAAGATTTCTATTGGTTCTAGTATAAATATAGTATTTACAATATCAAAAAACTTTTATAGAGGATATATAACTCCTCAACTACTCATAGAAGAGATAATTTAAACTTATAATAATAATAAGCTATAAATATAACTTATCATTATAAATAAAATATTTTTCAAAAATTCTTTAGCCCAAAATTATAATAAGTATAAAAAAATGTTACATTTTGTAATAAATTTATAAAAATATTTTAATTTTATTATAATAATTGAGCATAATCAACAATATAAAATCTTTCATTAGATATAATTTGTTAGTTAATTAAGGAGGTAATATGGAAGTAGAAATTTCAAGAAGAAGATTTTTGCAAGGAAGTGTTGCACTTACTATAGTAGGTGGAACTGCTTTTAGCGCCTCTTCTCTCTTGTCAGCCGAAGAGGAGAAAGGGAAGCTAAAGGTAACAACCAAGACTGAACTTAGCAAAGCTGAAAATATTCCCTTTCTTTGTGGAATGTGCGTAAACAAATGTGCAGGTTTTGCTAGAGTTGAACTTGAGGGAAAATATAAAGGGATGGTCACAAAGCTAAATCCCAACCCATACTTTCCCAAGTCAAGAAATATGCTCTGTCCAAGAGGAAATGCAGGTATCCAAACCCTTTATGATCCTGATAGATTGAAGTATCCTCTTGTTAGGATAGGAGAAAGAGGTGATGGAA
>JALVXV010000293.1 GCA_027038235.1 Campylobacterales bacterium
TCCTTTTAGAGATGTTGCTGAGTCAGCTCCTAGTTTTGGAGATAGAAGAAGTTATCAAATGAACCCATCAAACAGAAGAGAAGCCATCAACGAATCCCTTGAGGATGAAAAAGAGGGAGCTGATATATTGATGGTAAAACCTGCTCTAGCCTATATGGATATCATAAGGGATATAAGAGAGAGGACACTTTTACCATTGGCAGTCTATAATGTAAGCGGGGAATACTCCATGCTGAAAATGGCAGGAAAAATGGGTCTAATTGATTATGATAAAGTTATGCTAGAGACACTTATAGGCTTTAAAAGAGCTGGAGCTGATATCATTATAACCTATCATGCTAAGGAAGCAGCTAGGAAGCTAAGAGCATAGAGCTGAGGGCTGAGAGCTTTTTAGTTTGTAACTTTTCTTCAACCCATTAATAGCTCTTCGCTTCAAGCTCTAAGCTCTTAGCTTTTTTCTCTTGAAACCTATACATAGTACTCAAATTTATTTCTATCAAAAAGTTTATCGAAAAACTTTTTTGCTCCTTTTATTATATTTTCATCTCTATTAAAAAGCGACAAAATATCATCTGCTATAGATACTGTTTTATCTTTTAGCATATTTAGTTTATTTTCATCTGTGATTTTGGGTAACTCTTTTTTTGCTATATTTGTCCAATTTATTATCTCTTTATCGTTTGGTATAATGTTATTATCTTTGATATTTTTTAAAAACTTTTGAAAGATCGGCTTTATCACTTTCATAGCTTTTTCTATCTCTTTTAAATCCTGTTTGTCTATACCATTACCGCTATATGAAAAAGAGTAACCCATCTCATGCCTTAAACTCATAGAAAAGTTTTTTGAATCTTCATTTTTTGAGGCAGATATATCTATCTCTTGATTGTCATACATTGATAAAGAGATATGGTCACCTGAGCTTGTTGAAAGAGAAAAAGAGAAACTATTTAGTGAAGCATCCATGCTTTGTAAAGAGAGCATAAAAACTCCTTTTTGTTTTATATCGACCTATAAAAGGAGTTTTTAATAGCTAAATCAATATAGCTTATATATCTCATCTAAAAGTGTATCTATAGTTAAATCATGCTCTTTTAGTAGATTTTGAAGGTACTTTCCTGAACCCTCCATCCCTTCAGTCTTTTCTATCTCTACAAGTTTTTTATATATAGGCAAAAGTATATCAGTTACCTTTTTGGAAATTGTTTTTCTATATGCAACATATCCTATAATCTCTGCACTATTGATATCTTTTTTAAAGTCAAAATGGGTAAATACCCAATAGTATCTTCCATCTTTTGCTAAATTTTTTACTGCAAGGTTGATATTTTGACCTGCTTTTAGTCTATCCCAAAGTATCTTAAAAGCTATTTTTGGCATATCAGGGTGTCTTACGATGCTATGGGGCTGACCAATAAGCTCCTCTTTTGAGTATCTTGAAATCTCCGCAAAATAGTCGTTGCAATCAGTAATGACACCTTTTAAATCTGTGGTACTCTCTATATATTTTGTGTTGTCAAGTATTATCTCTTCATCTATGGGTGTAGGTCTTTGCATACTTGCTATCCTTCCTTTAAATTTTTTTGAATTATATCACATAAAACTTAAAATTGATTAGGATAAAAAAATTATTAGAGGTGCCATTAAGTTCTTTTTAGTTATATTTAGATATTATATCTCTTTTTCAACAAGGATGACAAATGAGACACTTTCTAACACTAGATGATTTTACTAAAGAGGAATTGATAGAGATATTAAATATCGCCTTTGATATAAAGGCAGAGATTAAAAATGGTATTATAAAACATAGAATGAGAGATAAAAGTCTTGCTATGATATTTGAAAAAAGTAGTACTAGAACTAGAGTAAGCTTTGAAGTAGGCATAACTCAGCTAGGAGGTCATGCCCTATTTTTAAGCTCAAGAGATACTCAGCTTGGAAGGGGTGAGCCTATAAAGGATACTGCTAGAGTGATAAGTCGCATGGTTGATATGGTCATGATAAGAACTTTCAAGCAATGTGATGTAGAGGAGTTTGCTGCCTATTCTAAAGTACCTGTAATAAATGGTTTAACAGATGAGTTTCATCCCGTTCAACTCTTAGCTGATTATATGACTATGATAGAGCATAACAAAGCAAACCATCCAAAAGTAGCATACATAGGAGATGGTAATAACATGGCTCACTCTTGGCTTATGTTGGCTTCTAAGATGGGATTTGATCTATCTATTGCTACTCCAAAAGGTTATGAGGTAGATAAAGATATACTAAATCGAGCTTTAAAGAATGCAAAAATTAGTGCCGCAAAAATCTCTATAACAGATGATCCAAAAATTGCTATAAAAGATGCAGATGTCGTTACTACTGATACTTGGGCATCAATGGGACAGGAGGATGAAAAAAGGCAAAGAGAGATAGATTTTAGGGGATTTAAGATAGATAGCTCTTTGATGAAGTTGGCAAAAAAAGATGCTATATTTTTGCATTGTCTTCCAGCATATAGAGGCCAAGAGGTAAGTGAAGAGGTACTTGAAGGTCCGCAAAGTGTCATATTTGATGAAGCTGAAAATAGACTTCATGCCCAAAAAGGTATAATGCTCTGGCTTGATACTCACAGGAGTTAAAATGAAACTCTTAAGTTTTAAAATGACAAACAACAATGAAAAGCTTAGAGCCAAGTGCCAAGTGCTTAGAGCCTTTTTTAGCTCTTAGCTCTATGCTCTTAGCTCTTAGCTTAATCCAAAGGATTATCAGATGATAGAAAAAAAGATACAAAATGCAATTGATAAGATAAATATCCTATCAAAAAAAATTGGCTTAGATGAAAACCGAGAAAAAACTATTTTAAATCTTGAAGATACAGATACTCCAAATAGAAAGTTATTGACTCTTCAAAGTGGAGACTGGGAGAATGAAGAGCCTTGGTTTATGGTAGATAAAGATGGAAAGATACATACTATCTTATCTCTTGATATGCTACTAAATATTATCAAATCACTAAGAGTAGCACAAGAGGAAAATTTCAACCTAAAACTTGAAAAAAGCATTTGGCAAAATGTACCTATCGATTTTCAAGATGTTTGGGTAGTGGCAATGGATGAGATAAAAAAGCAACTTAAAAATTCAAAAAATGCAAGATCACTCAATATAGATATAGATAGGGTTGTAAAAGATATCAAAAAAAAGCATCCAAATCTCTTTCTAAATATTGACAAGTATCTTTTTCAAACAAATCAAGAGGATACGATATGAGTAGTATAGATTTTAAAAAATTTTCCAAATATTCAAAACCAGGACCAAGATATACAAGCTATCCGACAGCTTTGGAGTTTGATGAAAGTTTTGATGAAAAATCATATATAAAAGAGCTCCAAAATCAGGATAAAAATAGACCCCTATCTCTTTATTTCCATCTGCCATTTTGCAGATCTGCTTGTTATTTTTGTGGGTGTAATGTAGTATATACCTCCAAAGAGGATAAAAAAGAGAGGTATATCTCCTATCTTAAAAAAGAGCTTGATTTGCTAGAAAAGTATCTTGATACAAATAGAGATGTTATACAATTGCACTTTGGTGGCGGTACTCCTACCTTTTTTGATGATAAGCAGCTTGAAAAAATCATAAAACTTATAAAAGATAAATTTAAAAATTTTAGTAGTGATGCTGAAATAAGTTGTGAGATAGATCCAAGATATTTAACCCAAGCCCAGCTTAATGTGCTAATAGAGGGTGGGTTTAATAGGATAAGTTTTGGAGTACAAGACTTTGATAGAAAGGTTCAAGAGGCTGTACATAGGATACAACCGTATGAAATCACACAAAATACAGTACAAATGGCTAGAAAAGCAGATATAAATTCCATAAATATGGATTTGATATACGGATTACCGTATCAAACACTCGAAACTTTTCAAGAAACACTTAAAAAAGCTCTTAGCTTAAATCCTGATAGATTTGCTATATTTAACTATGCCCATGTGCCTTGGATGAAAAAAACTATGAGAAAGATAGATGAAACTACACTTCCAACACCTGCAACAAAATTGGAAATTTTAAAATATACTATAGATTATCTAACATCAAATGGCTATAAAATGATAGGCATGGATCACTTCGCAAAACCAGAAGATGAGCTATTTAAAGCGATACAAAAGGGTGAACTTCACAGAAACTTCCAAGGATACACTACAAAAGGTGGAGCAGATCTTATCGGTATAGGTTTGACAAGTATTGGCGAGGGTACTTCACACTATGTACAAAATTATAAAGATATGAAAAGTTATGAAAAGGCTTTAGATGAAGGAAGATTGCCTATTCATAGAGGCATAAAGTTAAATGATGATGATATTTTAAGAAAATCAGTCATCATGGAGCTTATGGCAAACTTTAAACTTGATATAAAAAGGGTTGAAGAGGAGTTTAAAATAGATTTTAAAGAGTATTTTAAAGAGGCATTAAGTGAACTTGAAGAGTTTGAAAATGAGGATTTATTAAGCATTGATAAAAATTTTATAAAAGTAAGTCCAACCGGCACAATGCTCATAAGAAATATAGCTATGCCATTTGATGCTTATCTTAAAAAGATACCTAAAAGCAAAAGAAGATTTAGCAAAACAGTGTAAAACCGTAATAAAACGATAACTGCTTATCGTTTTATAGGTTTTACTATGCTATTTAGTGGTTGAGCCCTAAAATCAAGGATTTTAGTGGTGAAATCCAAATAGCATTGCAACCTTGAAGAAAATCGTAGCGAGTAAAACGAGGTAGATTTTCGGTTCTTTCAACGAAGTTGAAATTGAAATTCGGTTCTTTCAACGAAGTTGAAATTGAAATTCGGTTCTTTCAACGAAGTTGAAATTGAAATTCAGTTCTTTCAACGATGTTGAAATTGAAATTAAGTTCTTGAGATATAAACAGAAATCAAAGGAATAAACATTGAAAATAGACAACTCTCCTATCACTTCAGTAAGTGAACAATGTATAAAGTGTGGTAAGTGCATACCTACTTGCACTATTCACAATGTAAATGCTGATGAAGTAACAAGCCCTAGGGGATTTTTAGATCTATTAGGAGCTTACAAAAGAGGCGATTTAGAGCTTGATAAAACCACAAAAGATATATTTGAAAGCTGCTTTTTATGCACCGCTTGTACCGAAATATGCCCCAATGATCTACCTGTAGATATGGTTATCGAGCAAGTTAGAAATGATATTAGAAAGAAGTATGGACTTGCTTGGTATAAAAAGTTTTTTTTCTTTTTGCTAAGACATAGAGTTGTAATGGATATATTGGCAAAATTTGGTTATGTATTTCAAACTTGTGGCTTTAAGATTCACCAAAAACAAAATGCTATGGAACCTAGATTTTCTATGCCAATTATAAAAAAGGATAGATTTTTACCAAGTGTAAAAGCTAAAACTTTTTTAAACTCATATCCAGAAGTGATAAAAAATGGCAAAAAAAGAAAAGTCGCTATCTTTATAGGATGTTTGGCAAATTATACTTATACTGACATAGGAAAAGCACTTTTGAAAATATTAAAAACTTTGCAAATTGATGCATATCTTATCAAAAATCAGCTTTGTTGTGGAGCTCCTGCATACTTTACAGGTGATTTTGATACGGTTGATTATCTTGCAAAGCACAATATAGAGTATTTTGAAAGCTTTATTGATGATGTTGAGGCTATCATAGTTCCTGAGGCTACCTGTTCGGCTATGCTAAAAAAGGATTATTTGCACTTTTTTCATGATAAACCTAAGTGGAAAGAAAGAGTAGAGAAATTAAACAAAAAGATATTTATGGCGACCGAATGGCTTGAAAGAGAGACAAACCTTGAGGAAATTCTTGAAAAAAATGGCAAAAAGATGAGCGAGATAGTTACCTATCATGACCCATGTCATGCAAAAAAGATGCAAGGAATTTATAAAGAGCCAAGAGCTTTAGTAGGCAAAAATTATACTATCAAAGAGATGAGTGATCCAAATAGATGCTGTGGATTTGGTGGAGTTACAATGCAAAGTGAAAAGTTTCATCTTGCAAAAGCCGCAGGACTTCCAAAAGCAGCCATGATAGATCAAAGCGGTGCAGACATAGTAAGTGCAGAGTGTAGTGCCTGTAGAATGCAGATAACAAATTCACTCCATTATAATAATTCAAAAGTCATCTTTAAAAATCCCATAGAGTTGATAGCGGAAGCATTATGAAAAAGTGTTAAGTGTTGAGTGTTGAGTGTTGAGTGTTAAGAAAATATTATCCAATTTATTCTATAAACTATCTTTTTAACACTTAACACTTAACACTTAGCACTTAGCACTTAACACTTAGCACTTAATGTCAAAGGAGTAATATGCAATATTGGAATCATATATATCAAAATTTCTCACCAATAGCTTTTAAAATAGGAAGTATAAGTGTACATTGGTACGGAATAATGTATGTTTTAGCACTTATATCTGCTTTATATCTGGCTAAATGGCTTGTAAAGTACGATAAACTACCTATATCACAAGAAGAACTGGATAATTATTTTATATGGGTAGAGATAGGAGTGATACTTGGAGCTAGGCTTGGGTATATAATCTTTTATGATCCTCACACAATGTACTATCTAACTCACCCTTGGCAAATTTTTA
>JALVXV010000294.1 GCA_027038235.1 Campylobacterales bacterium
TCTTTTCTGCTATTTTTATCAACTTTTGTATCAATTCTTATACATTTTGCAATACAAATCTTTTCACAAAGTCCACACCCAATACATCTGTTTTCTCCGCTTTCAAGAAGTCTTTGAAGTCTGTGAACTGCTCTATATCTTGGAGATATAGGAAGTTTTTCTAAAGGGTACTTTACTGTGTGGATATTGAACTTTATCATCTCTCTTAAAACTATCCAAAGTCCTACAAAAAGCTCACCCTTAAAGGTTCTTCTTACAACTTGCTTAAATTTATCCCAAGGTTTATGGGCAGGTACTTCGATCTCTAAGTACTTATAACCCTCTTTTATATCTCTATCTTTAAACTTTTCTAGCATAAATCCTCCTCTATACCAGTACAAAACCGGTTATAAGTATATTTAGTAGTGCTATAGGCATCAACACCTTCCAGCAAAACCACATAAGCTGATCTGGTCTTACATGAGGCCAAGCCGCTCTAACCCACAAAAATGCAAATATAAAAAATGAAATTTTTAAAAGGATTGCTATAGCACCCGGGATAAATCCCCAAGGATTAAATCCCCCAAGAAATAAAATAGATACTAAAAATGATATAGTAAACATATTTGCATATTCACCTATGAAAAATAGGCCCCATCTCATACCACTATATTCAGTCGCATAACCTGAAACTATCTCAGCTTCATGCTCCATAAGATCAAATGGAGTTCTATTTGTCTCAGCATATCCGCTTATCAAAAATAAAACAAATGCAACCGGTTGTTTCCATATAAGCCAGTCGCTAAAGCCTCCTGCTTGGTAATTGTTTATATCTATTAGCGAAAGAGAACCTACTAGCATCAAAGGTGCAAGTGCCGAAAGACCTGTAACAACTTCAAATGATAGGAGTTGGATAACAGTTCTAGCTGCTCCTAAAAGTCCCCATTTATTTGATGAACTCATACCTGCTAACAAAGGTCCATACATTCCTACTCCCATAACACCTATGACAAATAAAATTCCCACATCAATATCTGAAACAATTGGATGAACTGTATAACCAAATATGCTAAACTCCGGAAGTATCGGAAGTGCAGAAAGTGCTGTAAAAGCTGCGGTTGCAGAAACAACTGGAGCAATGATAAATATAGGCCTTACCACATTTTGAGGTATGATATCCTCTTTGGTAAATAGTTTAATACCATCAGCTATGATCTGCAATATCCCATAAGGTCCTACATGAGTTGGACCTAATCTTCTTTGCATAAAAGCAAGGATTTTTCTCTCTACATAGGTAGTAAATCCTGCACCTGCAGAGAAAATAGTAAGTATTACAATTATCTTAATAAGTGTTTCGATTATATATCCTGTATCACTCATTTTTTACACCTTTTTGATTTTAACTTTTGCATATCTGTATCCTTTATCAAAAATCCTTAGACTATCTAACTCTCTATCAAAAGTAGGAAGATAGGGAGTGTCGCCTACTATTTTATTATCAAGTATAACTTTTGTGGTTAGTGATGTCTGTTTGTTTGTTATTTTTACATCATCGCCTTCATTTAAATTAAATTTTTCTAAAAACTCTTGTGAGGCATATAGACCACCACTACTTTTTAACTGTTTGCACTTGTTGGTAAAATGATTAAATTGATCTACAGGCTCACACCTATAAACAACAACTCCATCAAAACTCTCAATCTCCTCTATATCCTCAGGAATTTTCAGCTTTGTCTTTCTTGTTTTATTCTCAAGTAGATATCCTCTATGTTCAACTCCTGCATTATCAAAATAGTTTGGAAGTTCATCAAACTCTACCTCTTTAAATCCCTTTGACTTTGGAAGCTCTTTTGTATAGTCTATGGTATATGTTGCTTTTAAGCCTAGCTTATTTGCTATATCATTTAAGGTATATCCATTGTAAGGTAGAGCTGCATTTGTAGGGACAACTCTTTTATCAATATTTACAAAGGTTCCCTCTTGTTGGTTAAGAGCTGGCATATCAAGATCACCATCACCCAAAGCACTCAATACAAAATCACCCTTTACATTGTAACCTATAGTGTAATCCCCCTCTTCATCATCTAAATCACATATCAAACTAACTCCTAAAGAGTTTGTTTGAGGAGGGATAATAACTACATCAAAATCACTATATCTCTCTATAAGCCCAGCTAACAAGGCTATATTTTTAGCTCTTTTGTGAGTGTATAGATCTTCGCCTAAGATGAGTGAAAATTTATCTTTTTTAGCTAAAAATTTAGTAACTTTTTCATCAAAATCCTCACCTAAGCCTATCATATCATATAAAGAGTTTACCTCTTTTTCAATAATCTCTTCTACCTTTTTTCCATCAATCTCTTTAACTATGGTCTCTTTTATTAAAGATTTAAAATTCTCAAGTATATTTATTATCTCATTTGGCAAAGCCTCTTTATTGGCAAATTTATCAAGAATTAGATACATTATAGCCTCTTCAGAGCCTATTTTGTTCTCTATTTGTAAAATATTTTTTGCATATCCTTGAACTATTGGATCACCTATAGGATGAAAATAAATTCCTGCTCCCTTATTCATAGTAAGAGCATTATTAAAAGCATATCCGGTATTTGGACTATCGGTTTTTATAGCACTTCCAACAGATATGATAAAGTTACTTAGTTTTATAGTTTTTAAATCTCCTTTATATAGCAAATTGCCACTATTTTTGGAAAAATTTTCTAAGAACTCTTTATAAGCTTTTGCACTACTATTTACAAGTTTGTATCCAAATTTCTCTTTTAATTTTTGAAGGATTAAAGCCTCTTCATTTGTTATAAATGAATCAAACTTTATAGTATCAGCCTTTTTAAAAGCTTCTAAAGCCTTTTGAAAAGCTTTTTTATCCCTTTTTGCATCTTCATTTGCAAAATCAAATCCAAATCTAGCTGCTGCATTTATCTTTTGGTAGTGAAACTCATTTGTTACTCTAAAGATTTTTCTTGAAGGATTATCTATACTTCTATCTCCTACTTCATAAAATATTTGGGCACAATCACTACTATGTGGGTTTGCCGCAGGAATTTTTGCAAGTTCCCAAGCATTTGAACTATATTTAAAATCGCTACTTACCATCGCTCCAACAGGACAGACACTTATGCACTCTCCACAAAATGTACAATCAAGCATCTCACCACTAACAGTTCCTATGATAGATTTTTGAAGTTTATTCCACATAGCATAGGCATCTTTTGGCATACTCTCTTTATAGCCTTTATCTAATGGCTCACCACCTCGCTTGATAGTTTTTAGTGCAGCATCTCCTATCATATCTTTACAAACTGTTACACATCTTTCGCAAACAATGCAAAGTGCAGGGTCATAACTGATAAGCCCCCATTTTTTAGGTGATCTATCGCAATCTGCTATAGCATAATTTTGAGAGTCAACTTGCATATAAAGATTATTGTTTTGCAATTCGCACTCTCCGCTTTGGTCACATACTCCACATTGCAAAGGGTGGTTGACATCATATACCTCCATGATGGCTCGTCTCTCTTTTGCTATCTCCTTGCTATCGGTGATAATTTGCATACCATCTTTAGCTTTTGCATTGCATGAATATACTCTTTTGCCATCAGCTTCAACCAAACAAAGCCTACAAGCAAGTGTTGGTGAACACTCACTTAGATAGCAAAGTGCGGGTATATATATATCATTTCTTCTTGCAATATTTAGGATATATTCACCCTCTTTTGCTCTGCACTCTTTATTATTTATGGTTACAACTATATCACCCATTATTTACTACCATCATCCTCAATATTCACTCTAAAATATCTATACTTCGATAGCAATCTATCATTATGTAGTATAGAATCAAAAAGAGATACCTCTGCTATTGTGCCTTTTAGATTTTTATTGGATTTAAATTTTCTTTTTATCTTTACTCCATCTAAATCAAACTCAACTTCACTACCACCTTTTATCTTTGCTGCTACTGCAAATTGAGATGAACCTTGTAAAAATTGCTTCTCCTCTATTGGTTTACAAAGTGCACTAAACTCATTAAATTGATGTACTGGCTCACACCTATAAACAACAACTCCATCAAAACTCTCAATCTCCTCTATATCCTCAGGAATTTTCAGCTTTGTCTTTCTTGTTTTATTCTCAAGTAGATATCCTCTATGTTCAACTCCTGCATTATCAAAATAGTTTGGAAGTTCATCAAACTCTACCTCTTTAAATCCCTTTGACTTTGGAAGCTCTTTTGTATAGTCTATGGTATATGTTGCTTTTAAGCCTAGCTTATTTGCTATATCATTTAAGGTATATCCATTGTAAGGTAGAGCTGCATTTGTAGGGACAACTCTTTTATCAATATTTACAAAGGTTCCCTCTTGTTGGTTAAGAGCTGGCATATCAAGATCACCATCACCCAAAGCACTCAATACAAAATCACCCTTTACATTGTAACCTATAGTGTAATCCCCCTCTTCATCATCTAAATCACATATCAAACTAACTCCTAAAGAGTTTGTTTGAGGAGGGATAATAACTACATCAAAATCACTATATCTCTCTATAAGCCCAGCTAACAAGGCTATATTTTTAGCTCTTTTGTGAGTGTATAGATCTTCGCCTAAGATGAGTGTCTTTTTGCCATCTATTTTTGATAGATTTACTATCCTCTCTATCTCCTCCTCGCCCACATTGCACTCTGCACTTATATAGCCCTCATCTAACTCTTCAAAGTACTCTTTTAACTCTTTATCTATTTGGGAGTTTTCAAGTAATCCTTTTGCTAAAATTGCCAATACCCCCTCTTCGGAACCTACTTCATACCTTATAGAACTGCTTATAATATCTCTTAAGACAAAGTCCTCTATTGGATGCAAGTTGATAACTTTTGCACCCCTCTTTCTTAGAGCTTCGCTAACATGAAACCTCACCATAGGATTATCTGTAGAGAGCTTAGAGCCAATTGTTACTATTAGGTTGCTTGAAGATATAGATTTTAAGTTGCCACTATAAAGCTTGTTTTTACTTCCAAAAGAGAACTCTTCTAAAAACCTTTTATACTCTTTATTTCCATGACTTACAAGCTTGTAGCCAAATTTTTCTTTAAGTTTTTGAAGTATCAAAGCCTCTTCATTTGTAATGATAGCACTAAATTTGATAGTATCTGCCTTTTTAAAAGCCTCTAAAGCCTTTTTAAAAGCCTCTTTATCTCTTTTTGCACCCTCATTTGCAAAATCAAAACCAAATCTACCTGCTCCACACAAAGATGCAAACTCAAACTCATTTGTAACTCTTGTTATAACCTTTCTAGGCTCATCTATGCTCTTGTGTCTTACATCATAATATAAAAAACATCCGCTACTACAATGAGAGCAACTTGCTGGAACTTTTGTATTTTCCCAAGCATTTGCACTATATTTAAACTCATTTGAGACCATTGCTCCCACAGGACAGACACTTATGCACTCTCCACACTGGATACATCTACCCATATCATTATCTATAGTAGAGTTGTACCCATTTGGTTTTACATATAGTGCCGCAGCACCTACAATCTCATTACAAACTGAAACACACCTTTCACAAAGTATGCAAAGATATGGGTCATATCCCAATATTTTCCACTTTTTAGCTTTTCTCTTTTGCTCCTTTGCACTAAACTCTTGAGTGCTTACTTCAAACTCTAAAGTTTTATTTTGCAATTCACACTCACCACTTTTATCACAAACTCCGCACTGCAAAGGGTGGTTGACATCATAAAGTTTTAAGATATTTTGTCTATGGTTAAAAAGCTCTTTAGAGTTAGTTTTGATAATAGCCCCATCTATAGCTTTTTCTTGACAACTTAAAACAAATCCCTCAACACCTTCAACCTCAACTGAACACATTCTACAACTTGCAATAGGGTTGATTTTTGTTATGTAGCACATAGTTGGGATATATATACCATTTCTTCTTGCAACTTGCAAAATAGTCTCGCCATTTTTAGCTTGTAATTTTTGTCCATCAATGGTGATAGTTATCATTCTTCACCTCCATTTATGGAGAGCTTTTTGTTATCTACTGCCACCATCGCAATATAATAACATCTCATGCATCTCTTAGCTTCATTGATAGCTTCCTCTTTGGTAAGTCCAGGATTTACCTCTAGCTGGGAGTATTTTCTAGTATCAACATCTAGCTTTTTGCTTACCTCTCTTTTAAGTCCTGGCATCCAACCTGTTACCTTTTCATTTTTATTATAGACTTTTAGCTTTCTTAAGTGATCTTCAAGTATCTCTTTGTCGCTTAAAAAAACCTCTCCCGTTTTTAAATATCTTAACATTACAGAGGCTGCTCTTTTTGCTTGACCTACTGCATTTACTATAGTCATAGGACCATATTCGCAATCACCTGCAGCAAACACTCCCTTTTTGTTTGTCATATAGGTATTATTAAAAGTTTTAAAAGTATTCCAGCTTGTTAGGGACAATTCCCACTCTTTTGGTACAAAGTCCATATTGGCATCTTGACTTACTGCCGGGATAAGATAATCACACTCTATAAAGTAGTCTTCGCCCTCTATATGGTTTAAGCTTGGTCTTCCACCATTAGGAT
>JALVXV010000295.1 GCA_027038235.1 Campylobacterales bacterium
TATTTGGTGATAACTCTTTGATGGTTTATGATATAAAAAATGATACTGTAAAATTTTCCAAAAAGTTAGATGATATATATGCACTTGATGCAAGAGTAGTTGCACCATATTTTTTGGGAAAGCTTATTGTATTTCCTTCGCTTGATGGGAGATTGGTTATTGTTAGTTCTAGTGGATTTAATGTCGTAAGAGATATTGTAGTAAGTTCAAAGCCATACTTTAATAATATAATTTTTATGGATGTTTTAGACAATAGACTTGTCGCTGCTACTCAAAATAGAGTCATATCGATAGATCCAAGATCAGTATCTTTTATGAATGTAGGAGTGAAGGATATTATATTTTTAGGAGAGAGGGTTTTTATTTTTACAAAGGATGGAAAGATAATACTAACCAACTCAGAGCTAAAAAGATTGAAAGAGAGAAAATTTGATTTTGCCAACTTTACTACTGCGATATATGGTGAGTTTATATATGTTATAGAGAAAAATGGCTATCTAATAGCAACTGATAAAGATTTGATAACGGTAAATGTATATAAATTGCCTGATACTATAGATGAACTTATGTTCACCACTAGTAATACACTATATTATGGTGATAAATATTTTAGATTGAATAAGATAAAGTAAGGTTTTAATGTCTGCAACTCTTGAGGCTTTTTTAGAATATATAACGGTAGTAAAAGGGCTTTCAAAAAGAAGTATTGAGGCATACATTGGAGATCTAAGTGATTTTGAACAATTTCTAAATAAAGAGATCATTAGTGCAAATCTTGATGATATATTGAACTATTTAGAGAAATATACCAATCAAAATAGTATCAACAGAAAACTCTCCTCTATAAATGCTTTTTTTAAATTTTGTGAAAAAGAGGAGTATATAAAAAATAGACCCATTTTAAAGCAGTTTAAAAGTCAAAGAAATTTACCAATCCTACTAGAGCACAAAGAGATAATAAAAGGGGTAAAACTTATAAAAAAAGAGGGGTGGATTGATTATAGAGATTATGCTTATATACTTTTTTTGTATGCTACAGGAGCGAGGGTAAGTGAGTCAATACAGATAAAAAAAGATGATATAAATGGAGAGTGGCTAAAGATAAGAAGTGCAAAAGGAGATAAACAAAGAGTAGTGCCTATTGCTAAATTTGCATTAAATGCTTTGAGTGAGTATCTTGATAAAAGAGAGAAAAAAAGTGAATATATTTGGATAAATTATCAAGGCAAAAAGATGAGTAGGATTACAGCATTTAAGATAACAAAAAAATACCTCAATGTCTCTCCACATGTATTAAGACACTCTTTTGCTACATCTTTAGTGCTTGGCGGAGCAGATCTTAGGGTGGTACAAGAGCTACTTGGACACTCCTCTATCCTCACTACTGAGATATATACCCATATCCAGCAAAAAGATTTAGAACAAACTGTTATGGATTTTCATCCTTTAGCAAGAGGTTTATTATGAAAAATATAGTAGAATTTTTAAGCAAAAAAAATCATATTTTTAAAAGACTTCACAATATTGATCCAAAGCTACTTAATAGCAGGAAAAAGATAGAAATTTTTGAAGGGGTTGATATAAAGTCAAACTATACTGCGATATTTAAAGTAGATCAAAAGAGCAGATTTGTTACAAAAAATGCTTATGAGATTGAGATATTATTAGAAAAATTAATAAAATTAAAGCAGCATAATTATAAAAAAAAGATTTTGCTTATTAGCTCACCACTTTGCTCAAAAGCAAGAGATTATCTAAAAGAGTTAAAGTGGAAGATATATGAAGATAGGATTTAGGGCATGGATTTGAGATTGGGTGGTTAAATTATGTTACTGTGTGAAATAGGCAATACAAATATACATTTTTATAAAAAGGGTGCTAGTTGGAATAAAAAGGCTACTATAAAAAATATTTTAGATGTAAAAGAGAGATTTTATTATATCAATGTCAATGAAAAGATAAAAAGCAAATTAGATAGCTTAGAAAATGCTATAGATTTGGAGCCCTTTTTAAAGATAGATACCATATATAAAGGTTTGGGTGTAGATAGAGTAGCAGCTTGTAAAGCGATAGATAATGGGGTTATAGTAGATGCTGGTAGTGCTATAACTGTTGATATAATGGCAGGAGGTGTACATCTTGGAGGATATATCATGCCCGGGCTTTTTGCACTTCAAAAGAGTTTTTCAGAAATTTCACCAAGGCTTGATATGACACTCAACCCAAATATAGACTTAGATATTTTTCCTCAAAATTCACTTGAGGCTATCAGTTATGGTGCTATAAAACCCATAATCTTAATGCTAAAAGAGAGTCAAAAAGATAAAAAACTATATTTTACCGGCGGAGATGGAAAATTTTTTGCTAAATTTTTTGATAATGCCATATATGATGGAAGTCTTATCTTTAAGGGTATGTCAAAAGTGCTTAAAACAAAAGGATTGATATGATAACTATAGCATTGCCAAAAGGAAGAATTGCCAAAGAGACTTTAGATATATTTGAAAAAATATTTGATAAAAAGTTTGCTTTTGAAGATAGGAAACTTATCTTAAAAGAGGATGATTTTACATTTTTGCTTGTTAGAAATCAAGATGTTCCTACCTATGTACTTCACCAAGCAGCAGATATAGGAGTAGTAGGACTTGATGTATTGAGTGAAAAAGAGTTTGATTTGGTTGATTTATTAGATCTAAAGATAGGTAGATGTAAAGTCTGTATAGGCATGAAAAATGAAGATGAGTTTAATTTTGATAAACCTAGTATTAAGGTAGCAACAAAGATGGAAAATATTGCAAGAAAATATTTCTCTTCAAAAGCTATAGCTGCTAAGATAATAAAACTCTATGGCTCTATCGAGTTAGCTCCTTTGGTTGACATGTGTGATGTGATAGTAGATATCGTAGAAACCGGAGAGACTATGAAACAAAATGGTTTAAAAGTGGTTGAGACTATCATGGACTCCTCAGCCCATCTTATAGCAAATAAAAATAGCTTCATATCAAAAAAAGTAGAAATTTTAAACCTATATGAAAAAATTTCAAAAGCTATTAGTGATCTATAAGCTTAAACTCCTTTTTATCCAATATAGCACCATTTATTACGATACTTAAATAGTGCCTTCCTGTATAATAATTTCTTGAAGAGATGGGTTTAAATGAGTAGGATTTGGAAAAATCTTTGCTTTTTTGTTTATAGTTTCCTTCGCTGATTTTAAATATCTTTTTAGAATATCTACCACTTTTTCTTACAAAATCTATAACATACTCAACTCTTAACTTTCCTAAATCCTCAGAAGAAAAAAGTGTAAAAGAAAACTCCAATTTTTCACCCAATTTGACAATTTTAGTCAAATCAAATGATTTTATAGCTATATTTTTATCATCAAAACCAAATATCTTTAAAATCTCTTTATCCCCATTTTTTAGCAAAGTTCTACATCCATGCTTTAGTATCCAGTCTGTTTTTTTATCCTTGTTGATCCATTGATTTGCAATATCTTTTACTATTTGTGGATTGTCTTTTGAAATATCATTTAAATTGTTTGCCACACTCTTTCTAACATATAAACTATCATCTTTTTTTAAAATATCTAAAATATCTAAAATATCTCTTGGATCCTCTTTAAACTTTTCCAAAACAGTAGCCCAAGGAAGTCGTGGCCTACACCCTTCGCTTGAGAGTCTTCTTATATGTTCATTTTTACTTTTTGCCCATCTTTTCATCTGCAAGATACTCCTTTTTGGATATCTTAAGATAAACTCTCTTATAGCAAATTCACTACTTGAATTTATAGTAAAAGTTTTTAAAGCATCCATAGAAGTTTCAAAATCATCCAACCCATAAACCTCTACAAAATCTTGAAAAATCAAATTTTCCAAATAAAATTTTGGACCTATTTGATTGAATGTATCTTTTAAGATAGCTATAGCTCTTTTATAATCTTGTGGTAAAAATTTATAAAGTGTTGTTGAGATATGTCTTATTCTCTTTTTCAACTCTTTTTTTTGCCAAGTATCACTAAATATCAAAACTTTAAAACTTTTTTTATCAAAGTCTTTATAATTTTTAACAATGCTATTTGATAATATATCTATATACTCTTCACTATATAGCTCTTTTAAAAGTTTTGCCATCTTGCTGCCATTTATTGGGTTTACATATTTTACAAGCTCTAAACCCATTTTGTATCGCTTCATCTTTTGTATCATAAAAAATCACATTTTTTTGCAATGGTTTTTTTGCTCTACAAGAGGGTAAGCAAAAAATTTTAGTACTTTTTACTGCTACAAAAAATTTGCCATCATACTTTGTATCTCCTCTTCCTAAACAGTCATATTTCTCTTGTTCGTCTAACATATAACTTTATCCTTTTAAGTTTTTTTGCTTAAGAGGTTATCTATCTCTTTTTGTGAGGCATTTTCTATAGCCTCAAAAGTACCAAAATAGTTTAAAAGTTTTATCACTTTTGCTTTTCCTATGCCCCTTTTTTCCAATAGAGATATTTTCTTATCATTTTTTAGTTTTTGACCTCTATGAAATTTTATAGCAAAGCGGTGAGCCTCATCTCTAAGCTTTTGGATAAAGAGCTTACACTCATCATCATCTTTTAATTTTATTTCACCATTTATGCTATATATCCTATCTCTTGCTCTGCCCTTACTTCTTACTGCTCTTTTAGCTTTTTTCTCTTTTGAAATGGCTATAAGATCTATATCTACTCCAAAGCTATCACATATATCTTTTGCAAGTTTTAAAAGTGTCTCACCCCCATCTATCACCCAAAGATCAGGTGGTGGATTTTTCTCAAAGCTTTCACATCTTCTGCTTAAAAGTTCTCTCATTTGAGCATACTCATCTTTGCTTGAGAGATTGTAGTGTCTATATCTTGACTTGAGAAAACCATTTTCATAGTATATCATAGAACCCACCGGAGATGAACCTTGAAGATGAGAGTTGTCATAAGCTTCTATCTCATAAGGAGTTTTTGACAATCCAAGTCTCTTTTTAAGAGCTTTTTGCAAATCAAAGCTCTCTTTTTTATCCCTTAAAATCTCTTTTGCATTTTGCAAAGCAATATTTAAAAGCTCCCTTTTTGCACCCCTTTTTGGTTGGACTATCTTGATTGATTTGGAGCTTTTTTTGCTTATAAACTCCTCTAAGAGTCTTCTCTCTTCAAAATCATCTCCTACTATGATGGTTTTTGCAATGATAGGCTTATCATCTTTATAAAACTCTAAAATAGCACTTTTATATATCTCATCTTTGCTAAAACCATTATCATTTTTCAATATATTATTAGCAATAGATACTATCTTGCCATCTCTTACAAAAAGCTTAATAAGTGCTGCTTTTTCGCCCTCTATATAGAGATAAAATAGATCTATATGTTCACTATTTTTAAGATCAATTTGTGAAAATATTGTACTTTTTTCTATCTTTTGTATAGAGTCTCTTACCTTGATAGCCTCTTCAAATAGCTCTTGTGAAGCATAAAATGTCATCTTTTGATTTAGTTTTTCTATAATAAGCTTCTTATTTTTTAAAAGCATAAGAGAGTTTTTTACGATTTTGTGATACTCCTCTTTGCTTATCTTTCCCTCACATGGAGCAAGACATCTTTTTATCTGATAAAACAGACATGCCTTTTTGCCTTTTAGATTACCTCTTTTTTGAACAAGTGGATATATCTCATATATTGCATTTAGTATATCTCTAGCTGCTGTGGTAAATGGTCCAAAGTACTTGATATGAGAGCCTTTTTGAACTCTTCTTGTTATCTCAAATCTTGGAAAATCCTCATTTAGATCTATATAGATATATGGATATGTTTTATCATCTCTTAAGAGTATATTATACTTAGGCTTAAGCTGTTTTATTAGAGAGTTTTCAAGTATCAAAGCATCATGTTCACTTTTTACTACTATATACCCTAATGATTTGCTTTGAACTATCATATTTTTTATACGAGCACTAAGCCTTGAGGAAGGAGCAAGAGAGGGAGTAAAGCTAAAGTAACTTTTTACCCTATTTTTTAGACTTTTTGCCTTGCCTACATATAAAAGCTTACCGTTTTTATCATAAAATTGATAAACTCCGGGTTTATTTGGTAGATTTTGTATCGTTTTTAATAGCATCACTTTTGCACATAAGTTTCAAACTCAGTTTCACTCAACTCTTTACAAAAAACTTTATGCCCCTTTTTGATAAACTCCTCTATTAGAGGTTCTGGTTTAAAATCAGAGGTAATCTTTATAACTTCACCACTATTATATGATTTTAGCTTGTTAAAAACTATAGCTAAAGGATTTTTATCTTCACTAAGAAGTTGATTGGCATCTATTGTCTCTTTTGGAGGTATCAAAGCTATATCATCATCCAAATCAATATCTAATTTATCCATACTTTTATCCACATCCAAAGGTTTTTGCCCAACTTTTTGCCTTAGTTTATTTAAAAGTTCAGTTGGTTTCATTCCACCGACTATGGCGGCTTGTTTGACTGTAGCAACTTTTGCTAAAGTTCTTCTAAGTACTGGATTGTTAAGCTTTTTAAAC
>JALVXV010000296.1 GCA_027038235.1 Campylobacterales bacterium
TGCCAAGCTCCACTCCAAGCTCTCTTACCTCATCTTTAAAAAGCTCTCTTAGTGGCTCAACTAGCTCAAATTTCATCCACTCTGGCAACCCTCCTACATTGTGATGAGACTTTATGGTTTTGCTTGGTCCTTTTACTGAAACTGACTCTATCACATCAGGGTATAGTGTGCCTTGGGCAAGATATTTTATATCATCATATTTTTTAGCCTCTTTTTCAAAAAGCTCTATAAATGTATGTCCTATTATCTTTCTCTTCTCTTCAGGGTCAGTTATACCCTTTAGCCTATCAAGATATATATCGGTAGCATCTATAGTAATAAGTGGTATTTGCAACTTGGCTTTAAACATATTTTCTACTGACTCTCTCTCGTTGGCTCTAAGAAGTCCAGTATCTATAAAAACTGCTACAAGCTTATCACCAATAGCTTCATTTAAAAGTGCAGCTACCACAGAGCTATCAACTCCACCACTAACAGCACAAAGCACTTTGCCATCGCCCACCTCATCTTGTAGCTTTCTTATCTGCTCTTTTGCAAAACTTCCCATATTCCAAGTACTCTCACACCCACAGATATACTTAGCAAAGTTTTTTAACATTTTTGAGCCATATTCGCTATGGTGGACTTCAGGATGAAATTGAAAAGCATAGACCTTTTTATCACTATTTGCGATAGCTGCATAAGGAGAATTTTCACTATGGGCAATCTTTTTAAAACCCTTAGGTAGTCTCTCTACTCTATCACCATGACTCATCCAAACTATCTGCTCTTTAGGAGTATCTTTAAAGATAGGATGCTCATCGCATATCAAAGTAGCTTTACCATATTCATGAGACTTAGCAGCTACCACTTCTCCACCAAAGTGTTGTACAATAAGTTGCATCCCATAGCAGATACCAAGCACAGGGATACCAAGCTCAAAAACTTTACTATCTGGATGATAAGCATCTTTAGCATAAACTGAAGCCGGACCTCCAGAGAGTATAATGCCACTTGGATTTTTAGCTTTAATTTTATCTATATCTTCATTGTAGGGAACAATTTGCGAATACACTCCATTTTCTCTAAGTTTTCTAGCAATCAACTGAGTATATTGCGACCCAAAATCCAAAACTATTATCGGCACATTTTTCATCTATATCCTTTAGTATAAGCTATGAGCCAAGAGCTTAGAGCTTAGAGCTTAGTGATTCGTGACTCGTGACTCGTAATTCGTTGAGCCAAAGACTCAACCCTTCAACCATCAACCTTCACCCTTACCCCTTTGCTCCTTTACTCCTTTACCCCTTTACTCCTTTTAGTAGATTCCAAGTATCTCAAACTGTACATACCAAATAGCAACACTAAGTATATATCCTGCTAATACTGTCCATCCATACTTCATGTGAGAGCCAAAGGTATAAATTCCTCTAATCTTGCCCATCACACCTACTCCTGCAGCACTTCCAAAGCTTATAAGGCTTCCTCCGATACCTGCTGTCATAGTTACAAGCATCCACTGTGCATCATCCATGCTTGGATTGGCTTTTAAAATTGCACTCATTACTGGTACATTATCTATAATAGCTGATACAAAACCTACTCCTACATTACCTGCAGTATTTCCTATGATATCATAAAGCTTTACAACATATTCAAGGTATCCTAAAAAGTGCAAAGCTCCAACAGCAGAGAGGATACCAAAAAAGAAAAAGAGAGTATCATGTTCAACCTTTTCCATATTGAGATAGACATTGTATGGATTATCACAACTCCTTTTTATCCTATATGAGTGTACTTTTAAAAGGGATAACCCAAACATCATACCCCAAGCTGGAGTAAAATGGAAAAATGTATGTGTAAATACGGCAACCAAAATAGTAAAAACACCAAGGTATATAACTGTCTTTGCTCCAGGCTTTAATGTAGGCTTATAGGTAGTATTTATATCAAAATGGGGTTGCCCTTTGGGAACAAAACGACTTAGTAAAAATGCTGTCAGCCACCACCCAGCTATCGCAGCAGGAAAAAGAGCTAAAAAGTCCACAACAGTTCCCTTTTCAGCCGTCCATGCCATCAATGTAGTAATATCTCCAAATGGACTCCAAGCCCCACCAGCATTTGCTGCTACTACTATGTTTATAGCACCTGGGACTAAAAACTCTTTGTGAGTTCTATCAATAGTAACTAAAACAGTTGAAAGTATCAAAGCAGTTGTCAAATTATCAGCTACAGGGGAGATAAAAAATGCTAAAAGCCCTGTTATCCAATATATCTTTTTATATGTATAGCCTCTTGAGATAAGCTTATACTTTAAAACTTCAAATACATTTCTCTCAAGCATTGTCTCTATATATGTCATAGCAACAAATAAAAAGAAAAATATCTCAGAAATTTCAAGTATAAGTTTGCCAAGCTCCTCATGCAGATAGTCCAATTTCATACCATTTATAGCATAATAAAATCCTATCAGCATAAACATCAAAGTACCTATAAAAAGAGCAGGTTTAGCTTTATTCATGTGAAACTTCTCTTCAGCAGCTATCATGTAGTATCCTATGACAAATATCACAAGACAAACAATCCCTACCCAACTACTAGTCAAATCAACTGCACCACTATGTGCCCCCTCAGATGCATTTGCAACTATAGCTCCAAATATGCCAAATAGCAACAACAACACTCTCATGTTACTCCTTTATATAGTGTGCTCCAAGAGATTTCTCTCTTTTTAATGCACTCTTTATGATCTCTTTTGAAGTTAAAAGTCTAAGTCTTAAAAGTTTTCCAATATCTTTTAAAAGTATCTCATCAACTCTATTTAAAGCCACTTTTAACTCTTTTTTGCTTCTTATTATACCAACTTTTTCCCACATTATCTTTCTAAGCTCATTTTTTAATACCTTATCACCCTCTTTGAAAAGTATCTCCTCTTTTTCTTCAAACTCTTTATGTGGAAAATTTTGCTCCTGATTTAGTATATCTTTGATAGCTCTAATGGGAAAAACTAACCCCTCAAGTAGTGAATTACTTGCTAATCTATTTGCTCCATGAACTCTTGTACTGGCTACTTCGCCTACGACATATAGATTTTTAAAGTTTTCTACTCTTGCATCTATATCACACTTGATACCACCCATGAAGTAGTGAAATGCTGGTGATATAGGCACTCTATCCTCAGGAAGGTTAAATCCAAGTCCCTTTAGATTGTAATATATAGTTGGAAATCTATGTTTAAAAAACTCTTTTTCAAAATTTTCAAATGAGAGATATACTGTATCATCTTTATGCTTTTGTTTATAGTCATAAATAGCTCTACTAACTATATCCCTAGGGCTTAATTCTCCTCTTTTATCATAATCAAACAAAAATCTCTCACCCCTTTTATTTACCACATAGGCTCCCTCACCTCTTAAAGATTCACTTAAGAGCTGCTTTCTAGCCTTTTGCATACCGACAAAAACGGTAGGGTGAAATTGAGTCATCTCCATATCCCTAAGCTCACATCCACACTCCAAGGCTAATCCTTGCATATCTGCACTTATAGATCTTGCATTGGTGTGATACTCATAAAGCGAACCTATACCGCCACTTGCTATGATGAGATTTTTAGTATATATATTTTTAAATTTTCCTTGATGATAGACTCTTACTCCATAGATAGTATCACCCTCTTTGAGAATATCTACTACTGTTGTTTTATACATCAAGGGGTGAGGATTATTTTGCATCAAAAAGAGATGGATCTCTCTGCCTGTGGCATCTCCTCCTGCATGAAGGATACGATTTGTTGAGTGTGCAGCCTCTTTTGTATATAGAAGATGACCATCTTCATCTCTATCAAACTTAAAGCCCTTTTTTATTAGCAAATCCACAGCATCTCTACCCTCAGAGCACATAACCTCCACTGCTTTTTTATCACAAAGTCCAGCTCCAGCACTCAAGGTATCTTCGATGTGGGCTTTTATATCATCCTTGTCAACTGCTACACTTATACCACCTTGAGCATAAAAGGTATTACAATCCCATGAGTTCTCTTTACAAACGATGAGTACCTTTTTCTCTTTTGGCAAATTTATAGCCGCATTCAACCCAGCAATTCCTGCACCTATTATCAATACATCATATATCTGCAATCTTTTTCACCTTATCTATTTTGTCAATTTTAGAGAGAAATTGATGATCTTTGTCACTATTTTGATATATAGGGGCACTTTTATAGCCACAACCACTAAAAAGTATAAATAAATTTGCTATAATTAGCATATGAAAAAATCTTTTGACATAATAACTCATCTAAAAAACCAACCCTTATATAAAAAACTAAAAACCATCAAGTGCTTTGAAAAGATAAAATCTCTCCTACCTCCAAGACTCTCAAGTGCTATCCTCTTTCTCTATACAAAAAATGATATACTCTTTTTTGTTTTAAACCATCCCGGATATAAAATGGAGTTTAATTATAATCTTAATTTAATAAAGGGAGTATTAAAAGAGTTAAAAAAGAGAGAAGTTGTGTGTAAAGATTTGGTTTTTAAGGATATAAAAGTCTTTGTAAGCAATAAAATAGAAAAAGATGAAGATGATAAAAAAGAGGAGGAAAAATTAATATATAAAGAGAGAGCCACAGGAAACTTCAAGATAAAAACCAACAAAAAAGAGCTAAAACAAATCTTTCAAAATATTCAAGATATTATCAAAAATCAAGCCACATAAAACTCACTATCTTTTCTATCAGTTACAAACATATGTCCTGGAGTATGGGTGATAGCAAAAGGTATCTTCATATCTCTTAAGACATTTTGAGGTGTTACACCACATGGCCAAAAAAGAGGCTCTTCATCATCTTTTATCTCAATCACATCTCCATAATCTGGCTTGGAAATATCCAATATACCTATCTTTTTGGGATCTCCATGGTGTATAGGAGAGCCATGCATCTTAGGATAGTGAGAAGTTACTTCATAAGCTAACTTAATAAGCTCCTTTTTTATAGCTCTCATGCTTACTACCATCTTACCTCTAAAATCTCCTACTTGGTTTAGCTCTATAGAGGTATTGTACATAGAGACATTTTGACAATTTTCAATATGTCTTAAAGAGATACCAGCTTTTATAAGAGAGTTTTCAAAAGTAAAGCTACAACCTATCAAAAAAAATACCAAATCCTCATCATAATAATCACTAATATCTTTTACTTGCTCAACTACTTTACCATTTTTTATGATATTGTAAAGTGGAAGTTCATTTAATAAATTGGCATCTTTTGCTAAAAATGATGTCCTATATCCATCTTCAACAACCTCCAAAAGGGGAATGGCTTTGGGATTTTTTTCACAAAAAAGTTTAAAGTCCTCTTTGTATCTCTTGGGCAGTATCACCAAATTTGTCTGTACATACCCCTCGCATATTCCAGCAGTTGCTCTAGTAAACTTTCCCTCACTTATTAGTTTTCTTAACTCTTTTGGAGACATTTTATTCCTTTTTAGATATACTTTTGGTTATGAAAAATGTTTATGATATTATACTACAATATTCTGATAGAAATATGGATAAATTAAAAAAAGTATATCCAACAAATGAGTATAAAAAGGCTTCTAAGACCATAAAAAATATAAAAAAAGGGGCTATTTTTTTATATACCGGTTTTTATGTAGAGGGTCATGCTGAGACTGATGGAGTAGTGGGTACTTACTTTTTAGCAAGGGCTTTTAAAGAGTTAGGTTTTTATCCTGTTATCATTACCGATAAATACTGCTTGGACTATTTTAAGGAGATTGAGACTATTTATATCCCTATTGGCTTAAATAATGACAAACTTTATAAAAAATTACTTGATACTTACAGACCGGTACTTCATCTCTCTTGTGAAAGATGCGGTAAAAACAAAGAGGGAGAGTATCTAAACCATAAATTAAACCCTATCACCAAATATACTGCCGATATAGATACACTTTTTCAAATGGGCTCTTTAAATGCTCCAAGCATTGCCATAGGAGATGGAGGAAATGAGATAGGTATGGGAAACTTTTTTGAATATTTTGAGAAAATTGATGCCAAATTTCACTCAATTGTTACTTGTGATCACCCCCTCATAGCTTCAGTATCAAACTGGGGAGCTTATGCACTCATAGCAACTCTTTCAAATAAGCTTTTACCAACTTTTAAAGAGGCGGAAGAGTATCTAAAACAGATCATAAAAAAAGGTGCGGTTGACGGCATTACTAAAAAATCAACCCTATCGGTAGATGCAAAAGAGTGGAGCTTAGAAAAAAAGATACTTGAAGAGTTAA
>JALVXV010000297.1 GCA_027038235.1 Campylobacterales bacterium
TTGCACTTTTGCTAAAAGTTTTTATAGAGTTTGAAAGAGCTTACCTCGGTATAAATAAACCGCAAGAAAGGATAAAACCTATCAAGGAAAAAGAGGTATTTATCTCAGATGCAGAAGCTAAAAGAAGACTTGAAAATAAAAGAAAAAAATCAGAAGAAGTTGTAGAGTGTGTCCTAGAAGAGGGCGGAGATGTGGAAGATGAAGTGTAAAACCGTAAGTAAAAGGCAAACTGCTTTGCCTTTTATAGGTTTTACTGTGAACTATCATGTGTGAATCCTAAAATCAAGGATTTTAGTGATGAACACGAGAGTGAACTGTAACCTTGAAGAAAATCGTAGCGAGTGAAGCGAGGTAGATTTTCGGTTAATTCACCAAAAAGTGAATATTTGAAAATCGTAGCGAGTGAAGCGAGGTAGATTTTCGGTTATTTTAACGGAGTTAAAAAGGGTTTCTTTTAACAAAATCAAAAAAGCTAAGAGCTAAGAGCTAAAATTGCTTTGCAATTTTTCAAAAAAAGCTCTAAGCTCTATGCTCTTAGCCCTAAGCAAGAGATATGAAAAATCCCAGCAGGGGATTTTTCATATCTCTTACGGCATTGAGATAAATAAAATGAAAGGAGTAAAGATGCAAAGCAAAAGAAGAGAATTTTTGAAAAAAGCTCTTGTCGGCTCTGCAGCAGTAGCTATGTCTAGTGCGGCGATGGCAAATGAGCAACCTTCAAAAGTTCAAGGCTCAAATGGCGTTGTAGTCGGACACTCTCCAAAAAAAGAGATTCTTTATAAAAAGAGTTCTCATTGGAGAGAGTACTACAGTGTAGCATCTTAAAGGAGGTAAGGTATGAGTAAAGATATGTTAGATAAACTATCTTTGCGAACTGGAAGAAGATCTTTTCTAAAAATGGCAGCACTTGGAGGTGCAGTCGCTGGAACATCTTTGGTAGCAAGTAGCGGTGCAGTTAGAGATGCTACTGAAGAAGAGGTAAAAGATCCATTTCCAGGGTCAAAGTTAGTAAAAACTGTTTGTACAACATGTTCAGTTGGTTGTGGTATCATAGCTGAAGTACAAAACGGTGTATGGGTTAGACAAGAGGTTGCACAAGATCATCCCTTCTCTCAAGGAAGTCATTGTGCTAAGGGTATAGACTCAATTGATACTGTTAAGAGTGCAAAAAGAGTTAAACACCCTTTAAAAAAAGTAGATGGCAAATGGCAAAGAATAAGCTGGGATCAAGCTATCAACGAGATAGGCGATAAGATGCTTGAGCTTAGAAAAGAGAGTCCAGATACAGCAATGTTTTTAGGCTCAGCTAAGATAAGTACAGAGCAATCTTACTATTTTAGAAAATTTGCCGCAATGTGGGGTACAAATAATATAGATCACCAAGCTAGAATTTGACATAGTGCAACAGTCGCCGGTGTGGCGAATACATGGGGTTATGGCGCTATGACTAACCACCTTGGAGATATCCAAAATGCTAAGTCTATTATCATTTTTGGAGCAAATCCTGCGGTAAACCACCCTGTTGGTTTTAAAAATTTCCTAAAAGCAAAAGAGCATAACAATGCCCAACTAATCGTAGTAGATCCAAGATATACAAAAACAGCTGCAAAGGCTGATCTGTATGCTCATATAAGACCGGGAACTGACATCCCGTTTATGTACGGTATGCTTCATATCATCTTTAAAAACGGCTGGGAAGATAAAGATTTTATTAAAAACAGAGTCTATGGAATGGATGAAGTCATTAAAGAGGCAAAAAAATGGACTCCATCAAAAGTAGCTGATGTTACAGGTGTTCCTGAAGAGAGACTTTATCAAATAACTAGAGCCTTTGCTACACACAAGCCCGGAACTCTTATTTGGGCAATGGGTCTAACTCAGCATAGCATTGGTTCATCCAATACAAGAATGGCTCCAATACTTCAATTAGCCCTTGGCAATATGGGAAGAAGAGGTGGAGGATGTAATATCCTAAGAGGACATGATAATGTCCAAGGTGCAACTGATATGTGCTGCCTATCTCACTCACTTCCAGGGTATTATGGACTAAGTGATGGTTCTTGGAAATACTTTGCTAAGCAGTGGGGAGTTGATTATGATTGGCTTAAGGGTAGATTTAAAGCTAAAAAATGGATGAATACAAAAGGCTTTACACTTGCAAGATGGTATGAGGGTGTTATCAAAGAGGATCCTGTGCATACAAGCTCTCCTATCAAGGCACTTTGGGTACAAGGAAATGGTATAACTTCCATTGCAAGACAAGCTAGTGTTCAAAAAGCTCTTGATAAGCTTGAACTTATAGTAGTAGCTGAACCATTTGCAAATGAAGCAGCAATCCTTACAAATAAAAAAGATGGTGTCTATATCCTTCCAACTGCAACTCAGTTTGAAAATGAAGGAACAGTTACCGCTACAAATAGATCTGCTCAGTGGAGAAGCAAAGTAGTTGACCCAATGTATGAGAGCAAAACTGACCAAGATATAATGTTCGCATTTGCTAAAAAATTTGGTTTTTATGATCAATTTGTAGCTGGTATGAAGCTAAAAGCAAATAAGAAAAAAGGTACTCTTGAAAAGGTCAAAGACAATTTTAAATGGCCTGAAGATGCTGTCGATGAGGTAGCTAGAGTTATTAAGACCATCGGACTTACTGGCTGGACATCTAATAGACTTAAAAAACATCAGCAAAATTGGCACATGTTTGAGCCTGTAAATATCTCTGGTATGGGGGCTATGAAAGGCGAATACTATGGACTTCCATGGCCTTGTTGGACAACTAAGCATAGCGGTAGTCCTGTGCTATATGATGTAAATCTACCTGTAAATGCTGGTGGTATGGGATTTAGAAATAGATTTGGTTTAGTTCATGATGGTGTTAGCCAATTAGCTGGTAGTGGAGCTACTATCAAAAATGCTAAAATAAAAGGTGGATATCCTGAGCTTAACAAAGATAATATAGAGAAGGTTCTTGGTATCAAGTTGACTTCAGAACAAAAAGCAGCAATGGGTAAAAATTGGAAAGTTGATGTGAGTGATCAAATAGCTGAACTTGCACTTAAGGCTGGAGTAGCACCTTATGGAAATGCTAAAGCTAGAGCACTTGTTTGGACATTCCCTGATAAGATTCCAATGCATAGAGAACCACTTCATACTCCAAGATTTGATTTGGCTAAAAAGTACCCAACATATAAAGATAAACCAAATCATTATAGAGTTGATACTAGATATGAATCAGTTCAGAAAAAAGATTGGTCTAAAGAGTTCCCTATCAATCTTGTTACAGGAAGATTGGTTACTCATAGTGGAGCGGGAATTATAGAGAGATGTTCTAAGTATCTAACAAAACACAATCCAGAAATGTTCTGCGATATCAATCCAAACCTTGCCTTAAAGCATGGCATAAAAGATGGTGATATGATGTGGGTACATTCACCTGAAGGCACTAAGATAAAAGTAAGAGCTAGATTTACATACTCCGTAAGCGAAGATAGAGTATTCTTGCCTTTCCATTGGGCAGGAGTAATGCAAGGGGTTGATTTTGGTGAAAATTATCCAGAGGGTACAAAACCATATAGTATCGGCGAAGCTGCTAATACTGTAACAAACTATGGATATGACATCATTACTCAAATCCCTGAAACAAAAGCCGGCTTATGCCGTGTAGAGAAAGCATAGGGGGTGTAAGATGGCTAGAATGAAATTTTATTGTGATGAGGCAAGATGTATAGAGTGTAATGGTTGTACTGTTGCTTGTGAGGAAGCTCATGAACTTCCTGTGGGTATCAGCAGAAGAAAAGTTGTTACTGTAAATGAGGGAATAGAGGGAAAAGAGTTTTCTGTCTCAGTTGCATGTATGCATTGTACTGATGCTCCTTGTGAGCAGGTATGTCCTGTTGATTGCTTCTATATAAGAGCTGACGGTATAGTATTGCATGATAAAGAGAAGTGTATAGGTTGTGGATATTGCTTGTATGCTTGTCCTTTTGGTGCTCCTCAATTTCCAAGAGATGGAGCATTTGGCACTAGAGGTGTTATGGATAAGTGTACTATGTGTGCAGGTGGTCCTGAAGAGACAAACTCTGTAAAAGAGAGAGAGCTTTATGGACAAAATAGAATTGCAGAGGGCAAAGTTCCAATGTGTGCTGCAGTTTGTTCAACAAATGCTCTAATAGTAGGCGATGAGGCTGAAGTCTCTAATATCTATAGAAAAAGAGTAATGTCAAGAGGAAAAGGTGTAATTGGTGTACCATATGGCTGGAGTACAGCTTACAAAGGTTAAAGGATTACCTATGAAAAAATTTATAATCTTTCTCTTTGGTGCAGTTTTACTAAATGCCAGAGAATTCATAGGTAAAGTACCACTGGTTGAAAGTGCTAAAGAAGTTCATTTTACAGGGAGTCATTTAAACTCCCCTGAACTTCTTCATAATATTTTGCATTATCAAGCATGGGGTGAACTTTTTGTTTACTTTCAAGTTCACTGGTTTAGGTTGCTTTTTGGTGCAGTAAGCATTGCAGTTTTAGTGATATTTTTACTGCACTATTTGGTTATAGGTCCAAAAGTATTTTCTCATGAGGGAAGAAAATTTTATATATTTTCTCTCTTTCAAAGAGTTATACATTGGATAGCGGCTCTATCTTTTATCATCATAGTTCCAACTGGATTTATGATAGTGTTTGGCAAATATTTAGGCGGTGGAGATTTGGTTTTAAATGCTAGGTATCTTCATGACATAGGTGCAGTTATCTTTTTAGTTTCTGTAATACCAATGTTTTTGATGTGGCTTATTCCAATGCTACCTACTATCGATGATATCAAATGGCTTTTTATAGCTGGTGGATATTTGACCAAGAAAAAGATAGAAGTTCCTGCCGGTAAGTTTAATGCCGGACAGAAGCTATGGTTTTGGTTGGCAACATTAGGCGGATTTGTTATGATCTTAAGCGGTGCTGTGATGTATTTTCAAGATTTTGACATAACTTTACTAAAAAGTTTAAATCTTGATCAAATCGACATCGATAGAATCGCTGCAATAGTTCATAACTTTCTTGGAGTTGCTATAGCAGCTTTGTTTATAACTCACCTTTATATGTCTGTTTTTGCTATCAAGGGTTCACTTGATAGTATGAAAAGTGGATATAAAAGTGAGGATGAATTAAAGCATTTACATAGCTCATTTTATAAAAAACTTATAGGTAAAAAGTAAGTTTTTCTAAGTTTGTGCCATCTTTATCGATACCTCCTTAAATAAAAAAGGTGGCACAAACTTGTTTTTTATAAACAAATATGCTAAAATCGCATATTTGTATTTGTTTCAATGCCAAAAAACAAGGTGTAAAGGCGGGGAGGAGTAAAGGGAGTAGTTGGGTTGTATTGTCTATTTTATTATGATATAATTTATCTAATATTCCAATAAAGGAGAGTATATGTTAGAATATGGAATAAAAAGTATCACAACAAATCCAACTCTTATCACAAAGAGTGATGAAATTATAAAGCTTATAGACAATAGGACAAAAAAGGTAAGAGCTTATGTTTTTCCTGCAAGTTATGCAACAGTAGTAGAAAAAGTTATAAAAGAGTTAAAATATAAAGAGTGGGCAAAGGAAAAAAAGAGAAAATTAAATGAGTTTTCTGATAAAAACGAAAAAATGGATGATTTGATGAAAAGTGGAATAGATAGCATAAATGAATATATGGGATAAATATGAGAAAGGGTGATATTTATCTTGTTGAATTTGGAAAAAGTAAAGATAGTTTTTCATTTGGTAAAAATAGACCAGCTTTAATATTTCAAACAGATAAATTAAATTTTGCAGCAGAAGAGGGAATATATGACTATTTTTTAGTGATGCCTTTATCAACAAAAAAAGATATTGTTACTGATGAGTTTAGATATTTTATAAAAGCAAGAGATGGGCTAAAAGAGGATAGTTTTGTTGTTGTAAATAGTATCTGTTTTTTACACAAGAGATATTTTAAAAGAGAGCTTACTAAGCTTAATGATCTTGAAATGCAAGAAATAGAAAAGATTTTACAAAATGTTTTTGATATTTAAAAAGGAGTAAAGGAAAATAATGCAGCCTACATATTTAACAGAAGTTACTAAGATAAAAAATGGTAAAAAAATCGTAGTTAAAGATACTCTTATAAAAGAGGCTAAATTAGACATCATTATAAATAACAAAAAGATAGCTTCTATGATGGCGGTGCCTTTGGATCTAAAAGAGTTAATTGTGGGATATA